>JAIPBM010000021.1 GCA_021739695.1 Flavobacteriales bacterium
TGCCAAGATCAGAACATACAACTATCCGCAAGGACGAATTACCGATCATCGCATCGGGCTCACACTTTACTCATTGACCGATTTCATGAATGGTGACATTCAGGAAATGTTGGACGCGTTGCAGATGGCAGAGAATGCCGAACGCTTGAGAGTAGGAGAAACAATCTAGAATGGAGTTATCTACAAAGGGAAAGAAGTTTCGCGACAGAATAGATAATTGGTTTCTGTTCAATTTATTTCTATTCACGAAGTTGCCGTTGGCTTGGGTGGCCGGTTGTCGGGTGAAAAGTATTGATACGGACGGCTGTCAGATCTCTATGCCTTACGGATGGCGTAATCAGAATCCTTTCCAGTCTATTTATTTTGCTGCACAGAGTATGTCTGCCGAAATGAGCACTGGCATGCTTTGCGTTTTGGCCATTGAGCATTCGGGCGAAAGCGTAGCGATGTTGGTTTCAGAAAATCGGGCACAGTTTACCAAAAAGGCAAACGGCCACGTAACCTACACTTGCAACGATGGACAGAAAATGTTCGATGCCGTTTCTGAAACTTGCCGAACGGGCGAAGCAGTACTGGTTGAAATGAAATCGGTAGGAGTAATGGATAATGGAGTAGAAGTTGCAAACTTCTCTTTTACTTGGACGGTGAAGAAACGGAGCAAGTAAACCTTTCGGTCGCAAGCGTTAATTCCTATATTCGAACATGGCTACGAAGGTTCATAATTCTGATGGCTGGTTGTACGATCCGATTCTTCCCGATTCGGATTCGTGGCCTATCGTAAAACTCACCAATCATCGAGAGGAATTTCTGAAAGAATTGGTTGAGCTCTCAATTGAGAACATCAAGGAATCGCTCGGGAATAATCCAGCTAACTTGAAAGATGAATTAGCTCGGACGCTTTACACCGAACGAATTCGATTGACCCAAACTCCTTGGAAAGCCGATGCTCCAGATGAGAAAGAATTTTGGAGTCAAGTAAAAAAGGACATGGTTCGCATAAATGCGGGTCACGAGAATCCGAATGCCTTCGGTCATGAAGACCTGATACAACGTATTGTGAAGCGTTATGCGGAAGAAATTGCTGGCGTTTTCGATGTGAAAGCGTATGATTTTGCGAAAGGCTTTACAACCTTCATGTTTGCGCGCTTGCTCAATGCTTCGCAAGACAAAGGTTTTTCCCGCTTTTGGGGAAGTCGACACAATCTTCATGATAAGATCCATCTCATAGGAGAGATCGATCACGTTCGTGCATTGGCCGAAAAAGGCACAGTCATCATTGTTCCAACGCATTTCAGCAACCTTGATTCAATGCTTATTGGTTGGGCAATTCAAAGTATCGGATTACCACCGGTTCTTTACGGAGCTGGTTTGAACCTCTTCGGAATCAAGATCATGGCGTGGTTCATGAATCGGCTAGGAGCGTACAAAGTGGATCGGAGAAAGAAGAACACGCTTTACCTCGAAACACTGAAAATGTACTCGGAGCTTTCGCTCAGAAAAGGTTGCAATGGTCTGTTTTTTCCAGGCGGAACAAGGTCACGGAGTGGAATGCTGGAGAAGCGGGTGAAACTCGGATTACTAGGTACTGCGCTTCAGGCCCAACGGATGAATTTTATAGATGATGGAGAAGAGGCGAAGAAGATTTTCGTGATTCCGGTAACCATCAATTACAATTTTGTACTCGAGGCTCAAAGCCTGATCGATCAGCATCTCAAGATAAGTGGACAAGAGCATTATTATGTAGAGAACGATGATTTTTCGACTTCGAGCAAAATGATGCGCTTCATCTACAAGTTCTTTACCGCTTCATCCGAAATTGCTGTTCGTTATGGTGCACCAATGGATTTGTTTGGTAACCGCGTTGATGAGGAAGGAAACAGTTTTGATCCGCACGGAAACGTTGTGGATATCAAGAAGTACTTTTATTCCAACGGGGATATTACCAAAGACATGCAGCGCGATGCGGAATACACACGCATGCTTGGAGAGCGAATCGTAAAGAGTTTTCATGCGGAGGCTGTGGCCTTTTGTAGTCAGATTTTGGCATATGCTGCCTTCCGTATTATTAAGACGCGATATAATAAAATGGACCTTTACGGCCTTATGCGTTTGCCTTCAGAAGACTTGGTGATAAAACCAAAAGAATTGATGGATGTGGTGGATAAGGTCGTTACCCGATTACGACAATTGAACGAGCTTGGCGAAATCCACGTAGAGAAGGAAATTCTGGAAGGAAGCCTTTCAAGCATCATTAAAAAAGGACTTGCCAATCTTGGTATTTACCACGCAAAGTTGCCATTGATGTACAACGCAGACGGTGATTTTGAGTCGCAGGATATTAAGATCCTGTATTTCTATCACAATAGATTAGAAGGATATGAGCTCCACAAATTCATCAGATAAAGTACCTGTTGGCGTATTGGGTGGTGGAAGCTTCGGCTCAGCCATTGCCAATCTGTTGGCAGAAAACCAACCTGTTATCATGCTGACCAGAAGTCAAGATGTGGCTGATTCCATCAATTCGACACGAATTAATCGTGGTCGAACGATGCACGAGAACGTTCGAGCTACCACGGATGTGCAGGAAGTTGCTGATCAATGCAAGCTCATTTACCCGATCATTCCATCGGCAGGTTTCAGGGAAACAATCAAAACATTGGCTCCTTTTCTCACGCCCGAACACATTCTTATCCATGGAACCAAAGGTGTGGATGTTCGAATGGCTGATGGAGAACAGCTCACTGCTGAGTTTAAACTCAATCCGAAAAAGGTGAACACCATGACAGAGGTGATCATGCAGGAAACCATCGTTCGAAGAGTTGGCTGTTTGGCAGGGCCAAATCTGGCATCTGAGATTCTTGAAGGACAGCCAGCAGCTACGGTCATTGCCAGTCATTTTGACGAAGTGATAAAAATTGGGCAACGGACCTTGCGAACTCCGCGATTTCAGGTTTACGGAAGCCATGATCTTACTGGAGTTGAAATTGCCGGTGTTCTTAAGAACGTTATTGCCTTAGCGGCTGGTGCGCTGAGCGGATTAGGCTTTGGAGAGAATGCCAAAGCGCTGCTCATTAGTCGTGGTTTGGTAGAGATGATCCATATTGGAAAACACCTTGGTGGCGATATTGTGGCTGTGCTCGGATTGGCCGGAGTTGGCGACCTTATAGCTACATGTTCGAGTTCGAAAAGCCGAAACTTCACTGTTGGTTATCGTTTGGCCAAAGGAGAAACGTTAACAGCCATTCTTGCCGATATGGAAGAAGTGGCCGAAGGTCTCAATACGCTTAGAATTTCGAGAGCAATGGCCAATTATCTTGGCATTCGCGTTCCACTTACAGAAACGATATACGATGTGATCTTTGGCGAAAAAACCGTGGAAGAAGGACTCGATTATTTGATGAAGTTTCCGTTCTACGTGGACATCGACCGCTCTATGTTCGGAGGTCGATAAGTAGGTCCGGAAATCTATTTCCTGTTCACTTGCGTGGAGCTTCCTTGGTCTGAAGGGAGTATCAGCATATCAGCCACATTCACATGCTTTGGACGTGTGATAGCAAATGAAATGCAATCGGCAATATCCTTTGGTGTAAGCGCTTCCATCCCTTGGTAAACGGTTTTAGCGCGATTTTCATCGCCATGAAAACGGACGATGGAAAATTCAGTCTCAACAAGCCCCGGAGCGATATTCGTGACCTTGATTCCTTTGTCAAACAATTCTTTTCGCAGGCCTTCAGAAATGGCGTGCACCGCGTGTTTGGTGGCGCAATACACGTTTCCGTTTGGGTAAACTTCGATGCCAGCAATGGAACCAACGTTGATGATGTGCCCTGAGTTGGCCGCAACCATTCGAGGCGCAATTTCGCGGGTGATGTAAAGCAAACCTTTCACGTTGGTGTCAATCATCTTTTCCCAATCGTCTACATCGCCTTCGTGAAGTGGGGAAAGTCCTGATGCCAAACCTGCGTTGTTCACCAATATGTCAATGGTTCTATCTCCAATTTCATTCCGACAGAAATTCTCGACTTCTGATCGTACTCTTATATCGAATGAATGAGTAGAAACTGTGATTCCGTATTTGGATTCCAATTCTGACTTCAGTTTTTCGAGGCGTTCTTTCCTTCTTCCTGTAAGGATGAGATCGTAACCAAGATTGGCAAATTCGATAGCGGTGGCTTCGCCTATTCCTGCTGTGGCACCTGTGATGATGGCTGTTTTTGACATGGGGGAAAATTACGATTTACCTTTTGTCATGTCGAGCGGAGCTTGCGAAGTCGAGACATCTATTTGGAAAAGATTTGTTCCGTCCCTTTGGTCTGTCGAAATGACAAGATCGGAAGACGGCTTGCGTTAGGGATTGCAGCGGTTACTCCGCAGCTAAGCGAGGAGTAGAAGCGGAAAGTCCGACCCAGATTTTTCATCGGGGAAACGCCCTTGTCAGTTCGAGGTCCAACGTGACGTAAGCTTGAACTTTCTGACCAATATCAGTTTTGGCTGTGACTGCTCTCAGTAATCACAAGCAGCTACTGAAATTTCTTTGTTGCCTAAGAATGGAAGTCATATTTCTCCTTATAGCGATCAGTATTGTAGCGGCCCTTGGGTTCTTGGCTGCTTTTCTGTGGGCTGTGAAAACGGGGCAGTATGATGATGATAAAACGCCTGCGATGCGCATTCTTTTTGACGAGAAAAAATCAACAGAAACCAATAACTAAATCGATGGAAAAGGAAACCTTCCGTTACGACAATACCATTGTCCGAAAATTTGCCTTCGCCACCATGGCGTTCGGTATTATCGGCATGCTGGTAGGACTTACCGCTGCTTTGCAGATGGTGGATCCCATGTTCAATTTCTTAACCCCCTGGCTTACCTTCGGTAGGATACGCCCGTTGCATACGAATGCGGTCATTTTCGCATTTGTTGGTAACGGGATTTTCATGGGGGTTTATTACTCCCTTCAGCGTTTGCTGAAAACAAGAATGTGGAGCGATGTTCTTAGCAACATCAACTTTTGGGGTTGGCAGCTGATCATTCTTTCGGCTGTGGTAACGCTTCCTTTAGGAATTACGACTAGTAAGGAATATGCTGAATTGGAATGGCCGATCGATATCGCCATTGCTTTGGTTTGGGTGGTGTTCGGATTGAACATGTTTATGACCATTTTGAACAGGAGAGAGCGACACTTGTATGTGGCCATCTGGTTCTACATCGCCACGTTTGTAACGGTTGCCATGCTTCACATTGTGAACAGCTTTGAGCTTCCTGTTTCATTCTTCAAGAGCTACAGTTGGTACGCTGGTGTTCAGGATGCCTTGGTGCAATGGTGGTATGGCCACAATGCGGTTGCGTTCTTCTTAACCACACCTTATTTGGGATTGATGTACTACTTCATTCCAAAGGCATCTAATCGTCCGGTTTATTCTTATCGATTATCCATTGTTCACTTTTGGGCACTTATCTTCATCTATATCTGGGCAGGCCCTCACCACTTATTGTATACAGCGCTTCCAGAGTGGGCGCAGAACATTGGTGTGGTATTCTCTTTTATGCTCATCGCTCCATCTTGGGGAGGTATGCTCAACGGACTTCTTACACTGAGAGGTGCTTGGGATAGAGTTCGTGAAAGTGCGGTTCTGAAATTCATGGTTGTGGCAGTTACTTGCTATGGTATGAGCACGTTTGAAGGCCCCATGATGTCGTTGAAAAACGTGAATGCCATAGCCCACTTTACGGATTGGGTCGTGGCGCACGTGCACATTGGTGGATTGGGTTGGAATGGTTTCATGACCTTCGGTATCCTTTATTACTTGGTCCCAAAACTGTGGAACACAAAACTGTATTCATCCAAGCTTTCTGACTTCCACTTCTGGATTGGAACCCTTGGAATCATCTTCTACGCGTTGCCACTTTACTGGGCAGGTTTCACGCAAAGTTTGATGTGGAAAGAGTTCACACAAGAAGGCTTTCTTGCTTACCCGAACTTTTTGGAAACGGTAACTCAGATCAAGCCGATGTATGCTGCCAGAGCATTCGGAGGTAGCATTTACATCATCGGTGTAATAAGTATGCTTTATAACCTGATCATGACAATGAAACAGGGTTCATTCCAAAGAGAGGAAGAGGCTTCAGCACTTGCGTTGACCAAAAACTACGAAGGTCACAAGGGTGAAGGTTGGCACCGTGTAATTGAGAGAAGACCAATACAGATGTTGGTGTTCAGTTTGGTTGCCGTGGCCATTGGTGGAGCGATAGAGATCATTCCGACCATGCTTATTAAGAGCAATATTCCAACCATTGCTAGTGTGAAACCATATACTCCTCTTGAATTGGAAGGAAGAGATATTTATATCCGTGAAGGTTGCTACAATTGTCACTCTCAAATGGTCCGACCATTCAGAAGTGAAACTGAGCGATATGGAGAATACTCTAAAGCTGGTGAATTTGTGTATGATCACCCATTCCAATGGGGTTCTAAACGAACTGGTCCGGATTTGCACAGAATTGGAGCCAAATATTCTGACAGCTGGCACTTTAACCACATGATGGATCCAGGAAGTATGTCTCCAGGAACGATTATGCCATCTTACCCATGGTTATTCGAAAATGACTTGAATACAGAGTTGACTGCAGGCAAGATCAGAGCTATGCAAACGCTTGGTGTTCCTTATGCAGAAGGCTATGATCAGATTGCAGTTCAAGATTTGACATATCAATCTGAAAGCATTGCTAAGAATTTGGAGAAAGACGGACTACAAGTGTTGCCAAATTCTGAGATTCTTGCGCTGATTGCTTATCTGCAGCGCTTAGGAACTGATATTAAAGTGAAGGACGGCCAAGCCGCAATGGTAACCAATTAATCTAAAGACCATGCTAAAGTTCATTAAACACCATATGGAGACCATTTCTGGGATAGAGATTTATCCGATTATCTCCTTCATTATTTTCTTCACATTCTTCGTGGCTGTGCTGGCTTACTTGGTCATCCAACGCAAGGAGTACTTCGATCAACTGAGCATGATGCCGTTGGACGAGGAAGCAGGTTCAACCAATAAAATCTAAATCATGAAAACAGAATGGTTTATTAATAAAACAAAAGTGCTTGGTGCAGCGGCTTTAATGCTCGTTGCCGCCAACGCAAGTGCCCAGGAATCAGTAGTTCCTGTTCCTTGGGAGAACATGGTTCAGGCCAATGATACAGCAGTATTTTGGGTCTTGGCATCATTTGCACTCATGCTGCTAATTCTTATTTGGGTAGTAGCCGGAGTTACCAAAGGATTACTTTCCGATAAGCAGCTTTGGGAAGGAAAGTGGAGAAGTACTGCCAAAACAGTTACGGCTATTATCGGTACAGCTTTGCTTCTTGCGTCTTCATCCGCTATGGCGCAAACAGAGCCAGCAGCCGCTCCAATGTTCGAAATGTCTGACGGATTGTTTTGGATAATGATCATTGTAAATGCATTCCTTCTATTCGTTTTGCTTGGAATGTTGTACAACTTGAGCAGTCTGATCAAGTCCTTACGTTCTAAAGATGAGGCAGAGCCAGTTGTTGAAAAATCTATATGGGAAGGATCTCTTTCCGCTGCTGTTCCAGTTGAGCGCGAGAAAGATATTCTGATGGATCATGAGTACGATGGCATTATGGAGCTCGATAACAAGCTTCCGCCATGGTGGTTATACATGTTCTACTTTACCATTGCATTTGGAGTAGTTTATATCGCCTACTATGAGTTTTCTGACGGGCCAGGACAGTACGATGAGTACAATACAGAAATGACTGTTGCAGCAGATGCCAAGGCAGAAATGCTAGCCAGTTCTGCAAATAACGTAGATGAAAATTCGGCAACCTTACTTACAGATGCAACTTCAATAGGCAACGGAAAGGAGAAATTCCAATCGCTTTGTGTAGCATGCCATGCAGCAACTGGAGGTAGCACGCAAACACCGTTGGGTGTTGGTCCGAACCTTACCGATGAGTATTGGATTCACGGTGGTGGAATCAACAACATTTTCAAAACCATTAAATATGGTGTGCCTGCAAAAGGAATGATCTCGTGGGAAGCACAGCTTTCTCCAGTTCAAATTCAAGAAGTGGCATCTTACATCATTTCTCTTCAAGGTTCAAATCCTGAAAACGGAAAAGAACCACAAGGAGATATATGGGTGGAAGATGGCGCACAGACAACACCGGCAGATTCTACGGAAGCTCCTGCTGCAGAGGCCGCTACGGCCGCTGCAACGGAGTAATTCCGCAAGTTTTGAATAGGATAATCATATCCGACCCCGAAATGAAATAGACATGGAGACGAAAGATGAAAAAGGGTCATTCAGGGATCACCTCTCAACACTTGACGAGAGCGGAAATCGAAAGTGGATTTATCCTAAAATGCCATTTGGTAGGTATTACAATTGGCGTAAGTGGCTGAGTTACCTACTTCTTGTTGTCCTTTTTGCAGGGCCGCATATTAAGATCGGTGGCGAGCCATTGTTGATGATCAACGTGCTTGCACGGAAGTTCGTCATCTTCGGGCAGGTTTTTTGGCCACAGGATTTTTACCTGTTCGGTCTGGCCATGATCACTTTCGTGTTGTTCATTGTGCTTTTTACAGTGGCCTTCGGTCGTATTTTCTGCGGATGGTTCTGTCCGCAGACCATCTTCATGGAAATGCTTTTCCGTAGGATTGAGTATTGGATTGAAGGAGATTGGAAGCATCAGCAGCGTTTGGATGCCTTGCCTTGGAATGCAGAGAAGATTCGTAAGAAATCCATCAAGCATTTCCTCTTTTTCGCCATTTCATTCATCATTTCCAACACATTTTTGGCGTACATAATTGGCAATGATGAGCTTTTTAAGATCATGACCGATTCGCCAGCAGATCATATAGTTGGTTTGATCCTGATTGTCGTTTTCACCTTTGTGTTCTATGGCGTGTTTGCCAGAATGCGGGAGCAGGTTTGCACCAATATCTGTCCTTACGGAAGATTGCAAGGCGTATTGCTTGATAGAAATTCAATGATTGTTGCTTACGATCACGAACGTGGCGAAGGCAGAAGTAAGTGGCGAAAAGGAGAAAATCGCAAAGCTGAAGGAAAAGGGGATTGTATCGATTGTCACGCCTGTGTGGATGTTTGTCCAACAGGAATTGACATCAGAAACGGTACTCAACTTGAATGCATCAATTGCACGGCTTGTATGGATGCTTGCGATCATGTAATGGAAAAAGTGGGCTTCGAAAAAGCCTTGGTTGGTTACAAGAGTGAAGAAACCATTGCAACTGGAAAGCCTTTCACCTATACCACTCGTTTAAAAGCCTACACGGTTGTACTCAGCATTTTGATGATTGCCATGTTTGCGCTCATTATTACGCGCGCAGACATTGGAGCAACGGTGCTTCGAACTCCTGGAATGCTTTATCAGGAAGGGGAAAACAACACCATCACCAATCTCTACAACTTTAAGGTGATCAATAAGACAGCACTCGATATGACCTTGAGTTTAAAGGTTGTGAAAGGTCCAGGCGAGGTGAAGTTGGTAGGTGATATGCTCAATTTGGAATCACAGGGAACATCAGAGGGTGTCATGTTCATCGCAGTACCAAAGGATGAACTTACAGAAAGAAAGACATCGGTAACTGTTGGAATTTTTGACGGAGATAAACTCCTGAAAAAGGTGAAGACCAATTTTATAGGACCGATACAAACCGGTAAAAAATAGAACTATGGGCTGGGGAAAGGGTATCGCATTAAGTTACATCGGATTCGTCATTTTCATGCTGGGATTGGTGTACCTAGCGGTCAATCAGGATTTTGATCTTGTGGCCGATGATTACTATGAGCAAGAAATCGCCTACCAAGGTAGAATTGATGAGCTCACGAACGCGTTGGATGACAATCAAAAAGTTGTAGTGTCTAATGTTGGAGACGCGGTACAATTGGTTTTTCCTTCAAAGGCAACGGATGTAAAGATCCATTTCTTCCGTCCGTCTGATGATACCATGGATTTTAAAGTGGAGGAAGCATCAGTAGATTCAGAATTGAACGTTGCCCATTCTCAATTCACGAAAGGAAAATACTTGGTCAAAGTTCAGTGGTTGAGTAACGGTAAAACGTATTTCCAAGAGGATGGATTTTATGTGAACTGATGTTTTTTACCGCATTTGCCATAGGAGCCCTCGGGAGTTTTCACTGCATTGGCATGTGTGGTCCCATTGCGCTTTCAGTGCCGATGGGCGGAAAGCATGGCCTGATTGGCGTGCTTCGAGCATTGGCCTATAATCTGGGCAGAATTTCAACCTACGCAATTCTTGGTCTGGTGGTTGGATTGCTCGGACAGCGCATTGCCATTGGCGGATACCAGCAAGCACTTTCTATCGCTGTTGGTATATTGATTCTGGCGTTTCTCATTCTTCCAAAGACCATCACCAAAAAGCTTAATCCCACATCAACATTTGCCCGCATTTTTCTCAAGTTGAAAAACACCTTTAGAGGGCTTTTTCAAAGCAAGAATGCCTTCGGTCCCTTGGTACTTGGATTGATAAACGGACTACTTCCTTGTGGATTGGTTTACGTTGGTCTGGCAGGAGCTTTGGCGCTTGGAGATCCGATTTCGAGCGCAGAATTTATGGCTGCCTTCGGATTAGGAACCGTTCCAGTAATGATTTCTATCATATTTCTTGGTGATCTCATTTCGCTTCAGTGGCGCGCCAATATCCGAAAATTGATGCCTGTAATGTTTGCCATTATGGGAGCGCTTTTCATCCTCAGAGGTCTGAACCTTGGAATTCCATACATCAGCCCAAATATGGAGATGACTGCTGTCGGTGGCGTTCCGCAATGTCACACACCATGAACACGAATCTGATTCAGAAATACAATATTCCAAGTCCGCGATACACCAGTTATCCAACTGTACCGCATTGGAATACAACTGGTTTCAATAAGGAAGAACATCTTAAACGGCTTGTGGCCAGTTACAAGAAAGACAAGGCAGAAGGACTTTCGCTGTACATTCATTTACCCTATTGCGAAAGCCTGTGCACGTATTGTGGTTGCAACAAACGCATCACTAAAAACCATCAGGTTGAAGGACCTTACATTGATGCGGTTTTGGATGAGTGGAGAATGTATGTGGAGGTTTTGGGAGAAAAACCGAAGCTAGCAGAGCTGCATCTAGGAGGAGGAACGCCAACTTTTTTCTCAGCCGAAAACTTAGGTATGATGATGGATGGTGTTCTGAAATATGCCACTGTTAGCGATAAGGCGCAGTTCAGTTTTGAAGCACATCCAAACAATACGACCGAAGATCAGCTTCGAGAATTAAGAAAGAAAGGCTTTAACCGAATCAGTCTTGGTATTCAGGATTTTGACCCAGTTGTGCAGCGCACGATTAACCGTATGCAATCGTTTGCACAAGTTCGGAAAGTAACGCAGGAATCTCGTTGGCTCGGTTTCCGTTCCATTAATTATGATCTGATCTATGGACTTCCAAAACAAACTATGGAAGGCCTGTTAGATACATTCGATAAGGTTCTGGTGCTCAATCCGGACCGAATCGCATTTTACAGCTACGCGCACGTGCCTTGGAAAAGTCCATCACAACGCGGATATGACGAAAGCGACTTGCCTGACGAGAACATGAAGATTGCACTCTACAACGCTGGCAAGGAAAAGTTGCTGAACAGCGGTTATGTGGAAATAGGAATGGACCATTTTGCCAAGCCAGATGATGGTTTGGCCATTGCTGCACTGCACGGAGAAATGCATCGGAACTTCATGGGATATACAGAAGCCAAGAATGACACACTTATCGGTCTTGGCGTTTCGGCCATCAGCGATGCTTGGAGTTCTTTGGCGCAGAACCCGATTTCTGTTGAGGCATACTTAGAGTGGATTTCGAACAAGCAATTGCCATTGGTAAAAGGTCACTTGCACACGGAAAAAGATCTCATCATCCGAAAAACGATTCTCGATCTGATGTGCACCTTCAATTGTAGCATCGATTATCTGCCAAAAGGCGAGCGTGAGTCGGTTGTGAATAGGCTTTCAGAACATTTGGCTGATAATCTTCTGACGATTACCAACGATGGAATTCATGTGAATGATGAAGGAAGAGCCTTCATCCGAACTATTTGTATGGCCTTGGATGAATACGTTTGGACTAAGGATTCCAGCCAGCAGATGTTCTCTAAGAGCGTCTGATCAGGCCACCCATTTCTTGATCATTCTTTCAATGTCATTGGAAACAACGGGTTTGAGCAAAAGGTCGTCCATGTCTGATTTCAGATTGCCATCATCATCGCGCTGAAGTACATTTCCGCTCAGACCAATTACTGGCGGAACGTCTACGTATCGTCTCTTTATTTCTGTAGTGGCTTCAAGTCCGTCCATTTCGGGCATTTGAATGTCCATGAAAACAATGTCGTATTTGCTCTTTTCAAAGTTTTCTACAGCCTGCTTGCCATTGGAAAGGACATCCACTTTACAGCCCATTCGCTGTAGCATGATCTTAAATGCCTGCTGATTGATGAGATTGTCTTCAACCAATAGGACTTTCGTTCCCTGAACGGAAGATTTTATCGGTTTTGAAGTAACTTTGGAAATTGGTTTCAGTTCAATTGAGTTCAACCGAATCGGAAGAGAGAGCCAAAATGTACTTCCGGTGCCAACCGTACTTTCCACACCGATCTTGCCCCCTAAAAGCTGCATCAGTTTTTTACTTATCGAAAGTCCCAACCCAGTTCCTTCCAGATTCTGTGCTGTAGTGTGCTGTAATTGAGAGAAGTCTTGGAACAGTTTTTTCTGGTCTTCCTTCGGTATTCCTTGCCCAGTGTCGGCCACCTTTATCAGCAATAGATTATCCGCATCTACTTCAACTGAAACAGAAACAGATCCTTTGTCTGTGAATTTGATGGCGTTGCGAACAAGGTTAGAAAGAACTTGGGTGAGCCGTCTACGGTCGGTGTCAAGTTGAACCTCGTTTTTTAGCGTACTGAAGTTCAGTGACAATCCTTTGGTTTTCGCCTCTGGTTCATATCGTTCGGCAATTGTTTCAATCAATTGCGATAGATGGAACGACTCAAGCTGAAGCTTCACTTTACCAGCCTCAAGTTCAGACAGGTTCAGCACATCGTTTACAATGGAGCGAAGGTCTTTACTTGCATCCAGAATATTCTCTAGTTTCGATTTTTGGTCAGTCGTTAACTTTGAACTGAGCAAGATCTCGCTCAGACCCATTATTCCATTTAATGGAGTTCGGATTTCGTGGCTCATGCTTGCGAGGAAATCTGAACGGAACTTCAGTGAGTTTTCCGCTACTTGCTTAGCCTGAAAGAGCTGTTGCGATTTTTTCTGTTCTGAGATATCGATGATCGTTCCAAGATATCCGCGGTATTCGCCCAAATGATTGAACAGTGGTTGAGCTTGTTCTAATACATGAAGCGCATTCCCGTTTGGTCGCTTGAACCGATATTCCATTGAAAAGGGTTTCTTGTTCTTTTCAACCGCCTTCCATGATGATTTTACACGTGCTCTGTCTTCCGTATGAATGTTTTCAGTCCAAGAACCATCTAAGATGGAGGTGAGGTCTGTTCCGATGATGAGCTGCAAACTTTCGTTCACGTAGGTTGCATTTCCGTTTTCATCAACCTGATAAATTCCAACGGGAAGCAATGATGCCAGTTTTCTGAACTTTGACTCGTTCTCTTTCAGCGCTTTCTCGGCCTTTTTTCTATCCGTTATATCAATTGACCAAATGCTCAATCGATCTGATTCTCCATTCGAATTAACAACTGGATTGATATGACGATCGAACCAATAATCTTTGCCGTTGATGTTGAAATGCTTTTCGACCTGAACTTTTCTGCCAGAAAAGGCACGTTCTGTTTCTATTCTGAATTGAACCAGATTCTCTTTCGAGGTTATGTCCAAAACGCTCATGCCCACTTTCAGTTCAATGCCAAACTGTTCTTTAATAATGGCAAAAGCAGCCTGATTGAATGCAAGAACATTCAATTTTCGATCAACCAGATAGAATGTTTGAGAACTACTGTCGAACACGGCACGTAAATTCTCTTCAGACCGTTTAACGTCTTTTTCCGCCTTTTTCTTGTCCGTGATATCGAAAGCCCAAATGGAAACCATTTTTTTCTTTCCAACGCTGTGTTTTACAGGTGTAAAACGTACCTCAATGACGTTGTTTTCAAGCCCTGGTTTTTCGAGTTCGACAGAAACTGAGCCACCGCCACGGGCCACTTTTATACCGTTCAGAAACTCTTGCTTCCAATCTGGATGAATACATTTTATGATGTTCTGGCCATACGGATCCAGTTCGTTCGGCATGGTTGCAATCATGGCTGGCGCCATCAGATTGCAGCTCATTATCCTGTCGTCATCATCAAGAAGAATGAAACCTTGCGAGCTGTTGTGGTTAATAGCCTGAAGAACCTGTGTTTTCTCAGAGGCTTGGCGTTCGGTCCGCTTCAGGTCTGAAATGTTCTTGTAAGAGTAGATCACACCTGCGGCCGTTCCTTGATCATTGAGTAGTGGGCTGAATCTACCTTCAACCCAAATTTCATCTGCTGAATTATCAGGTTTCTTTACTCGCTGTTCCGTGCTGATTGTACGTCCGTTCAGCGCTGTGTTGAAGTTGCGGATAAAACGTTTGTTCTGATGTTGGTCAACGTAATCCCAATAAGAATTGCCGGTTTTAAGTTCTTCCTGAAAGAAACCGAACATTTCCTTAGCCGCACGGGCATTGAACCACAAGATTCGGAATTCATGGTCTAGAATGATCACGCTACGCGAAGTGTGGTCGAGCAACGACCTCATTTCGGCACTTGGTGCCAACGATTTGAATTCTCGATCTTTAGAACTATTTCCCTTCATCATCCATCCGAACGCGTGCGTCCGTAGAATCATTGTACGGTAAAGATGGTCAAATGTTCAAGTTTTCGACCAATCGACTGCTGGCACTTATGAAGCCCTTCTTCTGGCCTTTTCCTTGACGATCAGCGATAATTCCCTGCCTGTTTGGCCCGCAATGGAAGTGTTTTCCTCAGCTCTTCGAATCAGGTAAGGCATTACTTCTAAAATAGGACCGTAGGGAACGTATTTGACCACATTGTAGTGGTTTGCTGCAAGATTGAAACTGATGTTGTCGCTCATTCCATATAACTGCGCGAAGAACACGCGCGCATCATCAGTATTCAGCTTCTTTTCTGCCATCAGTTCGGTCAGGTATTTTGAGCTGAATTCGTTGTGCGTGCCGGCAATCAACTGAACTTCAGGGTAATTGTCGATGCAGAATTTTAGTGCCAGATCGTAGTCGCGGTCGGTTTCTTGTTTGGTTTTATGAATTGGTGATGGATAACCTTGCTGTTTGGCGCGTTCGCGTTCCTTTTCCATGTATGCACCACGCACCAACTTCACACCCAATTTGTATCCGTTTTTCTTGGCTTTTTCCAAACTGTCTTTCAAAAACTGAAGACGGTCGGTTCGGTAGAGTTGGATGGTGTTGTAAATCATCACTTTTTCTCGATTATGCTGCTGCATCTGCTCTTCCACCAGGTCATCAATTGCAGTTTGAAACCATGTTTCTTCCGCATCAACCAGAATGGGAACGTTATTGTCTGTAGCGGTCTGACAGATCTGCTTGATGCGCTCGGTTGCCTTCTCCCATTCTACGGATTCACTTGCACTGAAAACTCCTTTAGCGTTCTTTTTTGCCAATAGTCTGTTGGGCAGTACGGCTGTAGGTTTGAACACGGAAAATGGTACGCGTGGGTCTGTTTTTCCAGTTGCATTGGCTGCAATGATCTCTTTTGCCGCTTCGTCCAATTCAGTGGCAGATTCTTTTCCTTCCGAAGAGTAATCGAGAAGTGAGTAAACGCCAGAACGATGCAAACGCGCAATGGTCGGTTCGCAGTCGCTTATTTTTTCTCCACCACAGAAATGGTTGAATACCGTTGATCGGATAATTCCTTTGATAGGCAGATGAAGTGCCAAACCGATCTTGAGCAAGGTTTTTCCTGCGCTGACCAAGGTTTGGTTGCCAACCAACTTGAACAGAAGATGAGCTCTGTTCAGTTCCTGATCTGTTCTGTCAGCAAAAGCGATTTTGGTGTCTTCAAACGAGATCATTCGGTCGGTGATTTGATGCGGCAAATATAGTTTGGCGTTTGCTTGGAAAGCCATGTTTTGATGGAACTGCTGATGTGGGCTATTTGAGCCGCGTTAGGGATGGAAGCGACATCCTTTTTCTCATTGGGCGGGCATTTGCGCAGGCGGAAAAAGATATAGCGGACAGCCCGGCCGCGCTTGCGAAGCCGCGCGGAAACGCCCATAAGATGTGTTTAACATTTCATTAACAGCTGGCCTTAAGGCTGTTCTGTAATTTTGGAATGTATTTTGAATGAAGCACTCACGTTTTACTAATTAAATCAATCATCATCATGAAAAAAACAATGTTGTTATTGGCAATGGTCGTAGGATCTTTTGCTTACGTTTCTGCTCAAGTAGCTGGTCCACAAATTGAGTTTGAAAGAATTGAGCACGATTACGGTACAATTGACCAAGGAGGTAACGGTGCTACGGAATTCGTTTTTACGAATACAGGAACTGAGCCGTTGATCATTTCAAAAGCAAAAGGATCTTGTGGTTGCACGGTTCCAGAATGGCCAAAAGAACCAATTGCTCCAGGTGCTAAGTCTTCTATCAAAGTGAAGTATGACACTAAGCGCGTTGGACCTATCAGCAAGTCTGTGACCATTACTTCTAACTCTGTTGATAACAGCACTGCGCTGTTGAAGATCAAAGGAACAGTGAACGCGGTTCCAACTGAATCTGATTCTCCAGAAATGAAGAGTATTGAAGGAGCAACTCCTGTTGAGGAATAAGCTAAATTAAACTTTCAGAGTGAATTGAAAAGTCCCGATTATTGTCGGGACTTTTTTATGCTTAAAAATTAGCAATGCCACGTTTATCGTTGAAGGGGCAAATGATGCCCGAATCGCCAATTAGAAAGTTGGTTCCTTATGCCACAGCTGCGAAAGCGAGAGGCATAAAAGTGTATCATTTGAACATTGGCCAGCCGGATATTGAAACGCCAGAAGTGGCGCTGAATGCGATCAGAAATATTGATCGAAAGGTTATTGAGTACAGCAATTCGGAAGGCTACGCAAGCTACCGAACGAGTCTTGCTAAGTATTACAGAAGTGTGGGAATTGAACTGGAAGATTCTGACATCATGGTAACAACTGGCGGTTCTGAGGCCCTGATCTTCGGTTTTATGAGCTGTATGGATCCGGGCGATGAGATCATTATTCCTGAACCGTTCTATGCCAATTACAACGGATTTGCCACGATGGCAGGATTGAACGTAAAACCGATAACCGCCAAGATTGAAGATGGTTTTGCTTTGCCACCGATCTCTGAATTTGAACGAAGAATTACGGAGAATACGCGCGCCATTCTTATCTGTAATCCAGGAAATCCGACAGGAACATTGTATGGGAAAGAAAGCCTTGAGGCTTTGGCCAAATTGGTGAAGAAATACGATCTGTTTCTGTTTGCTGATGAAGTTTACCGCGAATTCTGCTACGATAGTGCCATTCCATTTTCGTGCATGAATTTGGAAGGAATTGAGAATAATGTGGTAATGGTTGATAGTGTGAGCAAGCGCTACAGCATGTGTGGTGCAAGGGTTGGTGCGTTGGTTTCGAGAAACAAGGAAATGATGGCCAATGCACTCAAATTTGCGCAAGCGCGATTAAGTCCGCCAACACTTGGGCAAATTGCTGGCGAAGCTGCGTTGAATACGCCTCAGTCGTATTTCGACCGTGTGAAAGAGGAGTACATGCAAAGGCGAAACACCTTGGTTGATGGGCTGAACGCGATTGATGGCGTGACGTGTCCGAAACCTGCAGGTGCCTTCTACGCCATGGCACAACTGCCTGTGGAAAGTGGAGATGATTTCTGCCAATGGATGTTGGAGGAGTTCAGCTACGAAGGCGAAACTGTGATGATGGCACCCGGAAGCGGCTTCTACTCAACGCGCGCCTATGGCGAAAAGCAAGTCCGTATTGCCTATGTTCTTAACGAAGAAGATCTGAAACGCTCTATTAAGATTATTGACGAAGCGTTGAAGGTTTATCCTGATAGAACGAACTAAGGATAGACCAAATACTTCTCTCTCATTGTTTTGAAAGTAGCTAGGTCAGCCTGCCATGATTCACGTATTTCCTCAGCAGATTTTCCTGCCATGATCTGCTCTCTCAATTGCGATGAGCCAGCCAAAAGATCAAAGAATTTCTTGTCGAAGAACTTGTCTTTTTCCGGATACGCTTGATAGGTAGAAATAAGCCATTCTAAGTTCATTTTGGCCAAGTTGTGAAGACTATCTTCGGTCAAGACTGAAAGGTCGGTTCCTGCACAATCTATTCCTTCGAATTTCGGATCGGTGGCCACACCTTTGATGTCTTTTGGAGTGAAATTGGTGTTTCCATTAGGCATTTTCGGATAGCCGAATTGTTGAAAAGGTTTGTCTGTTCCGCGGCCTTCACTCACCACTGTTCCTTCAAAATAGCAAATGCTAGGGTAGAGGTAAATTGCTTTTTGATTTGGCAAATTAGGCGATGGAGGAACAGGTAATTCATAGGCTTCGTTTCGAGAATAATGCTCCATTTCTATCACGGATAGTTCGCATTTCACTCCGTTTTTCAGCCAGCCTTCGCCATTCACCATTTTGGCATATTCGCCCACAGTCATTCCGTGAACCACTGGAATTTCATGTAATCCTACAAATGAGGAGAATTCCTTTTTCAGAACTGGGCCATCAACGTAACGTCCATTCGGATTCGGACGGTCAAGAATCATCATTGGAATTCCGTTTTCTGCACAGGCTTCCATGATGTAACTCATCGTGCTGATGTAGGTGTAAAATCGTGCTCCAACATCTTGGATATCAAAGATCACTAGCTCCAATCCTTCCAGTTGCTTGGCTGATGGCTTGTAATTGCTTCCATAAAGTGAAACGATCGGAAGGCCCGTTTTCGGGTCTTTGCTGTCCGTGATCTTCTCGCCCGCACTAGCATTTCCACGAAAACCGTGCTCAGGTGCAAAAGCGCATGTTACATTCACTCCCAAGGCTAGAAGTGTGTCCACTAAATGAGTTTGCCTTATAAGCGAAGTCTGATTGGCAACAACCCCGACTGATTTTCCTTCCAACAATGGCAAGTAAGCCTCCGTTCTCTCCGCGCCTAAACGCATGAGTTTGCTGACTTCCTCTGCGCTGCTTTCTACAGATGCAGGCGGTGGTGCTGGCACAGGTTGACCACAGGACGATAGCCACAGAACGGTAAGCAGATATTTGATAGTTTTAGCCATTATCTCTCGCACAAAAATCAATTTAGCGGCAAGCAATTGAATACTTCCTTTTTTATTGCAAAACGCCTCATCCGAGCAGGCGGGCAGGCCGAAAGTAACACTATTTCGGGTACGCGTCCAATTGTGCGGATTGCCATCGCTGGCATCGCTTTAGGCTTAGCGGTGATGATCATTTCAATGGCCATTGTCACGGGTTTTCAGAAAGAGATCACGAATAAGATCGTGAACTTCGGTTCAGACATCGTCATTACCGAATACTCCAATCTTAATGCCATTGAGCCGCAGCCTGTTTCTAAATTCCAATTGTTCTATCCCAGTTTAGAGGAACTCGATGGCATCAGCCACATTCAGGTTTTTGCTACAAAAGCAGGCATCATTAAAACGGATGATGAAATTGAAGGTGTAGTTGTAAAAGGAGTTGGTGCCGATTTTGACTGGAGTTTCTTCAAGCAGCACTTGGTTGATGGTGATGTATTCAGCACCACTGACACATCGCGAAGTAGAAATATTCTCATTTCCGAGATCATTTCTAAGAAACTGAAACTGGCTGTAGGAGATAGGATGGAGATTTTTTTCATCCAGAATGAAAAGCAGCGTGCACGGATTTTTGACGTGACCGGAATCTATAAAACAGGGCTTGCAGATTTTGATGAACGCTACGTGATCACCGATATCGCGCACATTCAACGATTGAATGGTTGGAGTGAAGATCAGGTCGCTGGATTCGAGGTTTTTGTAGATGATTTCGACCGTTTGGATGAATTGGACGACATCGTTTATCACTCCATTGGAACAGATCTGTTTTCGGCAACGGTGAAGGAATTGCAACCGCAGATGTTCGATTGGCTTGATCTTCAGGATATGAACGTGCGCGTCATCATCATTCTCATGTTGGTGGTGGCTGGTTTCAATATGATTTCGGCCTTGCTCATCATGATCATCGAGCGCGTTTATATGATCGGCACGCTCAAATCGCTTGGAATGAATGATGTCAAGATTCGCAACATCTTCATTTATCAAGCACTTTATCTTACAAGTGTTGGGTTGTTTTGGGGAAATCTTGTTGGTATTTCACTTTGCCTGATACAACAGCATTTTGGCATTATTACGCTGCCAGAAGAAAGCTACTATGTGAAAGTTGTTCCCATCAATCTTCAACTCATTCACATATTAATGTTGAATGCAGGAACACTTTTCTTCTGTTTTCTAATGTTGCTGCTGCCTTCGATGGTCGTGTCGCGCATTCAACCTTTGAAGGCGATCCGCTTCAGTTAGGTCATTGACCGAACATGTTCTCCAACAGATCGCGGAGCTGTTTCGGTGAAATATCGTATTCCAGTTTCCCATCATGTGTCACTGAAATTCCGCCAGTTTGTTCCGAAACTACAATGGCAACTGCGTCCGAACTTTCCGAAAGACCAACAGCAGCTCGATGGCGCATGCCCAAATGAGCAGGGAATTCCTTGTCGTCCGTTACAGGAAGAACACAGCGAGCGGCTCTAATGCGATTTTCGGTGATAATTACCGCGCCATCGTGCAACGGACTGTTCTTGTAGAAGATCGATTCGAGGATCTTTGCAGAAACGCCCGCATCAATTGGTTCGCCCGTGTTGGCATAAAATTGCAAACTGTTTTCGCGGCTAATCACAATGATGGCACCCGTAAGTGAATGTGCCATATTCAGGCTTGCCGAAACAATGGCGCTGATATCCAATGATTGTCGATTGCGAAGCCCTTTTCCCAGATTAAACCATCTCAGTGGAGAGCGCTTTCCGCTCATGATTCCGGTAGTTCCGATCAGTAGCAGAAACCGCCTTACTTCCTGCTGAAAAACCACGATCAACGCCAATACACCAACTCCAATGAATTGTCCCAAGATCGACCCAAGCAGTTGCATATTGAGCACTCGAACGAGCAGCCATAGTAGGTAAAGCGAAAGAATGCCCAGAAAAATATTGACGGCTGCTGTTCCTCGAACCAGATTGTAAAGTTGATAGAGCAGAATGGCCACAATCAGAATGTCCAAGGCATCGAGCCAACGGAAGGTCAGAAATCCTAGAATAATATCAAGCACCATCAGAATCAGCTTTCCTTTTACAACAGGCGGTTGTCAAATTTAGCGTAATGCGTGGGACTGCTGTCAAAAGTCAGTTGAAGATTTGGACGATTGGCTTACTTCGTTCTATACAGACAACATGGACGAAGATCATATTGAAGTATTTGACCCGAAAATGGCCCGAAAAGTGGCCAAGTTGTATCTGCCAATTCTCGAAACCTACCATCGGGCAAAATTTCTCGGATTAGAGAATATTCCCAGTGAAGCATTTCTTGGTGTAGGCAATCATACGGGCATGCATTTCATGCCCGAATCGTTGCTTTGGCTCAGTAAATATCATTCGGAAGAACGTTCTGTTCCAATGCTCACACTCATTCATCACATGACACACTTGTTTGGCCGATTGGTGCACTTGCCTGTGAACGAATTGGGATTTTTGGAAGCAAAACCAGATAGCGCATTGAACGCATTGCAATCTGGTTTTGCAGTAACGGTTTATCCTGGAGGCGACAGAGACGTGGCTCGAACATTTACCGATAGGAACAAGATCAATTTCTTTGATCATTTAGGATATGTTAAAACTGCGTTGAGGGCGCAAGTGCCGATACTTCCAATTGTGGGTTGTGGCGGTGGAGAAACGCTTTTTGTGCTCAATTCTGGTGAACGCTTTGCAGCTTGGAGTGGTCTGAAACGCTTGGCTAAAGTTCATACGTGGCCCACGTATTGGTCGTTTCCCTTTGGTTGGCACGTAGGTCATTTTCCACATTTCGAATTGCCACTTCCTTCGCAAATGACAATAAGCGTTCTTGAGCCATTTTACCTCAATCACTACCAACCAAGTGATGCGGATAATCCTGAGATCGTGAAAAACATCAATGACGATGTGATGTACGTGATGCAAAAAGAATTGGACCGACTTTCAAAAGGTCGAATTCCGATTTTGGGAAAGATTTTCTAGAACGGACAGTTACGTCTCCGATTTTCCGAATTCCTCAGCAAATTTTTTCGGAGTGTTCGTGTTGATCAGGTCAATGCCGATTTTCTGAAAAGATTCCCAAGCATTCGGATTGTCTGGTGATGCCCAAAGCCGTAGTTTCTTGCCTTCAGCATGAACCTTTGAAACCAGTTTTCTGAGTTTGAGTTGCTCTTCCGAAGGCATTTCTCCTACTCCGTTCCACGAAAGATGATTGTGGTAATTGTCGCTGATAACAGGCATCACTTCGGCAGGAATCTGTTGTCCAATATCGCTCGGTCGTCCATCCAAAAATGCCAGTTTGGGTTCAGCATTCAGAACGCCTTCGGTCGGTCTTCCTCCTGAAAGGAAAACGGTTACTGCTCCAGGTTTCAGTTCTCCATCTTCCATAACCGTTAGCATGGAACGGTATTTTCCCAAAAGTTCTGTCAGTCGATTGAAGGTTTCCATTCCGCCACCTTTAAAATCAATCATCAGGTAAAACGGTCCGCCATAGTTCGGATAAACCCTTCTGCCATTTTTCTGAACGTGCTCAAAAAGCGGTTTCAGGTAAAGATTTTCGAGCGAGCGTTTTTTGTTTCGACCCAAGGGACGCACGTGCGCCACGTAGAGTTCTCCTTTCATCAGATGTACGTCCGCTTCTACCGAAACGAGGCCACTTTCCAATGCTTCATAAAGAGCTGGTTTGTTCAGGTAATCGTTGTGTGCATGGCCAGGAATGACTGTTTGCGCAAATGAAGTGAAAACGAAAAAGGAGAAAACGAAAAAACTGAACGCGACTAATTGCTTCATTTTTTGGTGGCTGTAAGTGAATAAACCAATGGAAGTTTATTTCCGTGTTTCTCGATGATGAATTTCCGCTCGTCCAATTTCTTCATTCCGTTGAAACAGTTGTAGGGCGAATAATCGAATTCATCAAAGCTTTTCAGTATCAATCCGTTTTCTTCTAGTGCGTGGAACACTTCGGCCAGCCCATGATTCCAACTGATTTCTGTTTTCTCGAAGGCTGCATCTTTCTCTGCGTATGTTCCAGAACTGGTTTCAACAATTGCTTCGTCTTTGAAGTAACGGTATTCGATCTTCTCAAATTCCGAATCGAACATCCACACCACAGGATGAAATTCCACAAATACAAGTTTGCCTTTTGGTTTGAGGTAATGCGAAATGGTTTCGGCCCATTTATTCAGATCAGGCAGCCAACCAATGGTTCCGTAGGAAGTGAAAACGATATCGAATTGTTGATCGAGCTTACCAATGAGTTCAAGGACATCGCTCACCACAAATTCAGCATTCAAACCCAATTCTTCATTCAGTTTTTTTGCTGCCGCAATGGCTTCATCCGAAAGGTCAACACCAACCACATTCGCTCCCATTCGTGCCAGCGAAAGCGAATCTTGTCCGAAGTGACATTGAAGATGAAGAATCGATTTTCCTTGCACATCGCCAAGCAAATCCAGTTCAATATCGTTCAAACTGGATTTGCCCGCTTTCCAGGCTTCAAGTTCGTAGAACTCAGATGATAAATGTGCTGAAACCCGTTTGTTCCAAGCGTCTCGGTTGGTGGTTTGATAGTCGTGTTTCATTTGAGCGAACCAAGCAGCTTTTCGGGGTCTTGGCGTGTATCCCAAAATCCAATGACAATTAACTGAGTTGTAGTTAGCTGATAAACGATACTAAAGTGACCGAGTGAAGTAATTCTTGTTCCTACTACTTCGGTTTCTTTTCCTGAAAACGGGTGTTTTACCAATTGTTTAATTCGTGCGCGAATGAATTTGAGAAGCTTTTTGGAATACTGGGTAGAACCGTTTCTTGTATTCCAGTATTCGAGAATCTTTCGTCTTTGGAGTTTGGCAGTATCCGTCCAAACTACTGTTCGCTGAGCCATGCCATATCCTCTGCGTCTAAATCTTCTTGAGAAGTTAACCGACCATATTTGACGTCATCTTCGCTCATTTGAAGCATTGTCTTCTGTGCGTCCGTAAACTTCACTTTTTCATCAGAAGTTGAATTGACAATGGTCTGCAAGGCTTCAAGAAGTTCTTGATTCTCAATGGTGAGAATTTTATTGATAAGACTTGTTTTGAGCGTATTAATAGCTTTCATGCTCTAAAGTTCGGAAATTATTTCAACCGCCTCTTTCACATCATGAACCCTCAGAATATCAGCTCCATTTTGCAGCAATTGGCGGTTCACTTCAATCGTTCCTCTTAAGGTTTGTTCAGGGCTTTCGCCATATTTCTTTTTAATCATGCTTTTGCGAGAAACACCAACCAAAATGGGTTTCCCAAAAATGGCGAAATCGCCAAGACGGTCAACCAGTTCGTAGTTCTGATCAAAGGTTTTTCCAAAGCCAAAACCGGGGTCAATGATCACATCATTAACGCCTTGTTTCACCAATTGAGGAACTCGCTGTGCGAAGAATGAAAGCACTTCGGGTGTGATTGGTTTACGTTCTAAGTTCTTCTGCATGTTTTGAGGCGTACCTTTCATGTGCATGCAGATGTAAGGTGCAGAGAATTTGGCGGCAACCGCAGGCAATTCACTATCCAGATTTCCGCCCGAAATATCGTTGATGATGTGCGCTCCAATTTCCAAGGCTTTTTTGGCAACTACAGAACGGAATGTGTCAATGGAGATCAGCGCATCAGGAAACTGCGAAACGATGGCTTCCAAAGCTGGTAGAAGGCGATTAAACTCTTCTTCTTCCGAAATATTGTCTGCCCCAGGTCGACTGCTGTAAGCACCAAGATCCAGAATATCCGCACCTTCATTGAGCATTTGCTCGGCATGTTTCAAAGCAGCATCCACGGAATTGAACTTTCCGCCATCGAAAAAACTGTCAGGCGTTAGGTTCAGAATTCCCATAACTAATGGACGGTCGAGTATGACCAGTCTACCTCGGCAATTTAAAGACCTGTTAGGTTTTGAAAACCTAGTAGGTCTATCTTCGTTGGTTAAGCTATTTTTGCCGCTCATCTTCGAGCCGAAGTTAATGGTTCAATACTGATGGCAGATACCAATACACAATACGATAAGGCGCTTGCCGAATGCCGCGAGATTTTCGTGGGCAAGATGAAGGATTATGGTGCTTCGTGGCGCATTTTTCGCCCATCTTCCATTACCGATCAACTTTTTATCAAGGCCAATCGCATTCGCAGTTTGGAAGAGAAAGGCGTGAGCAGAGTAGGAGAGGGAATCTATCCTGAATACATCGGTCTGGTGAATTATTCCATCATGGAGATCATTCAGTTGGAACATGGCCATGCGGATGAAGCTGATCTGAATCTTGATCGTGCCATTACTTGGTATGATCAATATGCAGCCGAAGCAAAAGCACTGATGGAACGAAAGAACCATGATTATGGCGAAGCGTGGCGCGATATGCGTGTGAAGTCGCTGACAGATATGATATTGGTGAAGATCCTTCGCATCAAAGAGATGGAAGACAACCAGGGTCAGAGCGAACTTTCAGAAGGAATTGATGCTAATCTGTATGATATGATCAATTACTCCATTTTTGCGTTGATAAAGCTTGATGAGGCAAAGACCTCGGCTTGACATTGTCGGTTGAAACCGAAGTTTAAATTTGTTTTTAAAACCCACTATCAATGAAACTGATAACTGATATAGCCCGATATTTTGTAGGTGTACTGTTCATTTTTTCGGGCATTGTAAAAGCCAACGACCCGCTAGGTTTTAGCTATAAACTCGAAGAATATTTTGAGGAGTTTGCCAAGTTGGGCGAGTATTGGGGCTTCTTAGAACCATTTTTCCATTTCTGTCATGATTACGCGCTTCCGCAGGCCATTTTTCTAGTTGTGTTGGAAGTTGTGCTTGGCGTTGCCATTTTGGTTCGTTTTAAGACCAGACTTACAGCAACGCTTCTGTTGTTGTTGATCATGTTTTTTACCGCACTTACGTTTGCATCGGCCTATTTTGGCATTGTAAAAACCTGCGGATGTTTTGGCGATGCCATTCCACTTACAGCTTGGGAAAGCTTTTATAAGGATGTCATCTTATCGGTTTTGATTCTGATCATTTTCATCAGACAGAAGCAGATCAGTATTTCCGAAACAGGCGTCAACGATTTTGTGTTGGCGGGCGTTGGGTCGCTGATCATGCTGAAGTTGTCTTACGACCTCGAATGGTTTTTCCCATTCTGGTTTTTGGTTTCAACCTTCACCTTCTTCTTCTTGGTGCGCTTGGTAGAGCACCGAAAAGCACCCATGTTCACTACCATTCTGGCAACTTTTGCTATGGCATTTTTTACATTCTATACCTACAGTTATCTACCTGCGAAGGATTTCCGTGCTTACGCTCCGGGAAAAAGCATTGCTGAACAGATGGAAGGCATTCCAGACAAGTTAAAGTACTTCTACATCTTGCGCGATAAGGAAACGGGTAAAGAACAAGAGTTTGAGAAGTTCCCAGAGAACTATCAAGAGAAGTATGAGTACGTAGATTCGAGAACAGAAGTGATTGAGCAGGGCGTTGAACCTAAGATCATGGATTTCTCCATCACATCTGCCGAAGGCGAAGATCTTACCGAAGATTTCTTGATGAGTGAGAACTTCACGTTCCTTCTTATTTCTTATGACCTGAATTTGGCGGTAACGCAGCCTCAGCCACGAATCAATGAGCTTGCGGCACGCTTGCAGGAAAAAGGCTACAGGTTTGTCGGTTTGACTTCCAGTTCTCCGCAAAATGCTGTTGCTTTTGCACAGGAGAACAGCAATCCTTTCAGCTACCTTTTCTGCGATCAGATCGTGCTAAAAACCATCATTCGTTCCAATCCCGGATTATTGCTTTTAAAGGATGGAAAAGTGTATGGCAAGTGGCATTACAATGATCTGCCAGAGCTTCAGGTGTTGGAGTTGGATTATCTCAATCAGCCTTAATTGATCGGATATATCTCACGTAAATTACTGTACAGCATTTCGGTGCTGTTCGGTATCGTGACCGTGGTTTTTCTGCTTTTTGCGGCTTTGCCTGGCGATCCTGCGAGATTGATGCTCGGTCAGCGTGCAGATCAATCGGAAGTTGAGATGATCCGAAAAGATCTTGGCTTGGATCAACCGCTCTTGACGCAATATTTCGTTTATCTCAACGACTTATCGCCCTTGGCGTTTTACAATCTTAGCGATTCTGAAAGTGCTTATTTTTTCGAACCTACTGAACACGAAAGCAGCAAAAGTCTTTGGAATTCTGGCTCAACTGTTCTTGTGCTGAAAGCGCCTTATCTGAGACGTTCATACCAGTCGCAGCAAACGGTTGTCTCTATCGTTTTGGAAGCACTTCCCGGAACAGCCGTTTTGGCGGTTACTTCAATCATTATTGCTACGTTTCTTGGAATCACATTCGGCATTTTCGGAGCGTTGTTCAAAGGGCAATGGTTGGATAAACTGCTGATGGTTTTTTCCATTTTCGGAATGAGTTTGCCATCATTTGTAGCAGCCATTCTCATCATGTGGGTTTTCGCTTATTTGCTTGGTTCCATCACGGGCTTGGAAGTAACAGGAAGCTTGTACGAAATAGATGAATTTGAAGGGAAAAAGCTGGTGCTCAAAAACCTGATTCTACCAGCCATCACGCTTGGAGTTCGACCATTGGCCGTTTTTATGCAGTTAACGCGAAACTCGATGCTCGAAGTCCTTTCGATGGATTATGTACGAACTGCTACGGCAAAAGGCCTATCGTTCAAAACCGTTGTGCTGAAGCACGCATTGCGCAACGCGCTAAATCCTGTTATCACGGCTATTTCGGGCTGGTTGGCTTCGTTGCTTGCAGGAGCCGTTTTTGTCGAGATCGTATTCGGCTGGAAAGGCTTGGGACTTATCATGCTTAATGCGCTGAATACCTACGACCTTCCAGTGGTGATGGGCTGCATCATTTTAGTGGCTGTCATCTTTGTGGTTATTAATATGTTGGTTGATGTGCTCTATGGTATATTTGACCCACGTGTAAGTATTGGATGAAACGAAAAAGGAGAAATGAGAGAATGGATTCACATTTTTCATTTCCTCCCTTTTCCTTTTAACTCATTAAAATGAGAGAGAAAATAGTAGCTGGAAACTGGAAGATGAACATGACCCGAGAGACAGGGTTAAGTTTGGCGGATGAGATTTTTACAGGATTGGCTGATGGTGCTTCGTCAGATGTTAAGGTGATTTTGGCGCCATCTTTCCCCTTCATTTCTGACCTTGTTTCCAAAGCTGATGGATCGGCTGTTTCCGTCTCTGCCCAAAACTGTTATCAAGAAGAAAATGGTGCCTTTACAGGCGAAGTTTCTGTTGAAATGCTGAAGTCATTCGGATGCGAATATTGCATTGTGGGTCATTCTGAAAGACGCCAGTATTTCGGAGAAGATGATGCGCTTGTCAATTTGAAGATTCAGCGTCTTTTCTCGCATGGAATCACACCGATCTACTGTTGTGGCGAATCGTTGGAAGAACGCGAATCGGAGCATCATTTTGATGTGGTCGGAGATCAGATTCAATCTGCTTTACAAGGTTTTACAAAGGACGAATTAAGCAAGATTGTAATTGCCTACGAGCCCGTTTGGGCCATTGGTACGGGGATAACTGCTACACCGAAACAGGCACAGGAAATGCATGCATTTATTCGCGAAAAACTGTCTGAGGTTCTGTCTGAACACGCAGAGGAAATTTCCATCCTTTATGGGGGAAGTGTAAAACCTGAAAATGCCAGCGAACTCTTCGCTCAAAAAGATATTGATGGCGGCCTTATTGGTGGCGCATCTTTAGCTGCTACCGACTTTTTACAAATCATTCACTCTTTCTAATATGGCCCACGCGGTGCTTACAATTAAGGTCAGTCCTGTAGAAATGGGACGACAGATCGTTATTTCTGAACTTTCCGATATTGACTTCGAAGGTTTCTTGGAAACCGATGAAGGTGTGGAAGCTTACATCGAAGAATCAGCGTTGAATTTGGATAACGTGGAAGCCGTTTTTTCCCGCATTCGCGAAGCTGAATTTGACGTTTCGTTTGAGACATCTCTTTCTGAGGAAAAGAATTGGAATGAGGAATGGGAAAAGAATTTCGATCCGGTTGAGATCAAAGACCTTTGCCGCATCCGAGCGCCATTCCATGAATCGAAACAAGGCTTCAAGATGGAAATTCTCATTATGCCTAAAATGTCTTTCGGAACAGGTCATCATGCCACAACTTCGCTGATGGTGGAATACCTGATGACCACCAAAGTGGAAAGTCCGCTGTTGGACATGGGTTCTGGAACAGCGGTGCTGGCCATTGTTGCGCGCAAACTTGGTGCGGAAGACGTTACCGCCATTGATATTGATGAATGGGCATTTGAGAATGCGCCAGACAATTGCGAGTTGAATGACATCAACGATATTGAGATTCTTAAAGGCGATGCTTCTCTGCTCGGAACGAAGAAGTTTCGCACAATTCTAGCCAATATCAATCGGAATGTATTGGTGGAAGATATTCCGAAATATGCAGCATCACTCGAGAAAAACGGACAGCTTTTTGTAAGTGGATTTTATGTTGAAGACTTAGATATCATCAAAGACGTAGCTATTCGATCAGGCTTTATCTTTAACGGAAATCTGACTAAGAACAATTGGGTCTCAGCCCGATTCATCAAACAATAACATGAGAAATTTTCTTTTCCTATTTGCCGCGCTCGTACTTGGCACGGTTCAATTTGCGCAAGCGCAGCAGCTCAAATCCTTTACTCACGACAACGAAAAGTACATCACCGAATTGCAAGAGTTCTTTGCAATGGGCGATCCAAAAGCAGCCAAAAAGCTGATTGAGGAAACCTTTCTTCCTGTTTGGAATAGCGGTCATTACAGTCCGCAGCAGAAGGAGCGGGTTTACAAGATTTCGGATCTGATGTTGAAGGAGAAAAAAAAGGCGGTCGATTTTGAAAACTACCTTTTTGCACTCATGAGTTTTGCAAAGAGTATGAAGCCAGCTTCCGACTTTGATGCATTTCATGACGGTTTGGAAAAAACCATCACGCAACTTTCAAGAAAGCAGTTTACCGAGTATTTGGAAGTGTGTAAAAGCCTCTTTACTGATTACATTCTGTACGATTCTCAGGCCGTGAAATGGGTGGCCAAATTTGATGCTTACAAGATTCAATTCGATTCTTTGCCCAAGATTGTTTTTGGGAAATTGGACCTGAAAGCATATTCCAAGCGCGATAGTTCAATCATCTACGGAACGCAAGGAGTCTATTATCCAACACTTACCAAATGGGTGGGCAAAGGCGGAAAAATAGATTGGAGCCGTGCTGGATTCGACCCCGCAAAAACCTACGCTGATATTGGGAATTATACCGTTGATGCAACCAAATCAACCTATTCAATAGACTCAGTTACGTTCTATCATCCCGACTATCTTGATAGACCACACATTGGTGTTCTCACCGAAAAAATTCTGGCCGATGTGGACGAAGAATCGGCTTCTTATCCTCGATTCGATTCTTACGACAAGCGTATCCTTATCAAAGACATGTATAAGGATATCGATTACTCGGGAGGGTTTTCGCAGCACGGAATCAAGTTCATTGGTTCTGGAGATGCGGATCAAGATGCCACGCTGATATTCAAAAAGATGAATCACCTCACGAAGAAGAATGAAAATTTCATTGCTGCTCGATCTAAATCGTTTGTGATCCGTCCTGATAAAGTGCTTTCCAAAAAGGCGGAAGTGTCTTTCTATTACGAAGGCGATTCCATTTATCATCCTGGAATTCGGGTGGATTACAATGTGGAAAAACACGAAGTGGTCTTTGCAAAAGACAAGGAAGGTTCGGGCAGAAGTCCGTTTTACGATACCTACCATAAGGTTGATATGCACGTGGATGCCATTACTTGGAATATGAGTGCCGATTGGATGACGCTTCAAAATACCACTGGTGGAGCAGAAAGTAGCGCCATGTTTGAGTCTGATGATTATTACGATGAATACCGCTACGACCGAATCAGAGGAACTGCGGATATTCATCCACTTTGGAAAATCCGGAACTATGCGAAGGAATTGGGCATGGAGGAGCTGACAGTAGAACAGGTAGCGCGTCTGTTTAAGTCAGATATCAGTGAAACAAAGGTTTTTCTCATCAATCTGTCAAACTCAGGTTTCATGACATACAACTACGAGAAAGACCTTGTAATGCTCAAGCCTCGTCTGCATCACTATGTCTTGGCCCGTTCGAAAAAGACAGATTACGACATTCTTCAATTCGAGTCTATTGTAGATGGTTTGCCAAATGCCAAACTGAATCTATTGAACTGGGATATGGACATGAATGGAGTTGGTCGCATTTTCCTTTCCGATTCGCAGGATGTGATCGTCTTTCCATACGAGCAGGAATTGACACTGAAAAAGAATCGGGATTTCCTTTTCAACGGAAAAGTAGTTGGTGGTAGATTGGACTTCTTTGGAAGCGATTTTTACTTCAGCTATGACGATTTCAAAATCACCATGAACCAAGTGGATTCATTGCGATTGAAGGTTCCGGATGGCACGCCTGATGACAGCGGAAGGCAACCTTTGCGAGCGGTTAAAACGGTACTTCGCGATCTGAAAGGAGAACTCTTGGTGGATAGGCCCGATAACAAATCAGGACTCAAAGATCATCCTCGGTATCCCGTGTTCAATAGTACGGACGATTCGTTCGTGTATTATGACAAGCGTTCAATTCAAGATGGTGCTTATAAGAAAGAGGAGTTTTACATGCACCTTAAGCCATTCAGTATAGACAGTTTGGAGAATTTTACCAAAGAAGGTTTGGCCTTTGATGGGAATTTTGTGTCAGCCGGTATTTTTCCGGATTTCGAGGAAACGTTAAGACTTCAACCAGACTTTTCTCTTGGTTTTGTGCGAGAAACTCCGCCAGAAGGTTTAGATACTTATGGTGGAAAAGGAAAATACAAAGCCACTATCAAGCTAAGTCATGAGGGTTTGAGAGGAGATGGAAATCTGGAATATTTGACATCCATTTCCAAGTCAGATGATTTCCTTTTCTATCCAGATTCTGTAAACGGAGTTGCTCAAGATTTTGTGATAAACAAGCAAAAGAGCCCAACGCCATATCCGCCAGTTACGGGTGTTGATAGTCGCGTGCATTGGGAGCCGAAACTAGACCACTTCTATGCCTATAAGCTTCAAAACCCCTTCGATATGTATGAGGGCGAAGTGACACATCATGGCGGCCTCGACCTTTCTCCAAAAGGTCTTGATGGTTTCGGGAATCTCGATTTTGCTGATAGCTACATGCGGTCGAACAGATTCAATTTCAAATACAGGGATTTCCATGCGGATACTGCGGATTTCAAATTGAAAGGCGCTTCAGAAAACTCATACGCTTTCAAAACAAGCAACGTGAGAATGGACATCAGTTTGGATGACCGACAAGGAAAGTTCAAGTCGAACACGGGAGGCGATTTTGTTGATTTTCCAGTGAATCAATACATCTGCTACATTGATGAGTTCAAGTGGAACATTGATCAGAAGAATATTGATGTAGTGTCTGATGGCGAAGGCTCACGCTACGTATCCACCAACCCGAAGCAGGATTCGCTTGAGTTCCGCTCTCCGTTAGCAAAATTCAATCTTGATAATTTCATCATTTCCGCCAAAAAAGTGGACCACATTGATGTGGCCGATGCAATCATTTATCCTGATAGTGGAAACGTGACCATCCGTGAACAGGCTGCGATGGATCCGTTGGGAAATTCGCGGATTGTGGCCAACCGAATCACCAAGTTTCATACATTCTATGAGTCTACTGTAAATGTGCTGGGCAAATGGAAGTACAACGCTAAAGGCAAGTACGATTATGAAGATGTAACGGGTAAAAAACAATTGATTGAATTTGCCAAGATCGGTATCGACTCGGCTGGGCAGACTTTTGGTGAGGGAATCATTGCTGAAGAAGCAGCCTTTACGCTCAGTCCAAATTTCGATTACAAGGGCAAGGCAAAATTGTTTGCCAGTCAGGAGTTTCTCACCTACGATGGTAGTACGCGAATCAAACATGATTGTCCTGGTATTACCCGCGACTGGTTAGCGTTTGATGCAGATATCGATCCGAAAAACATCTATATTCCGATACCTGCTGAGCCGAAAGATGCCAATGGAATGCCGATGTCTTCAGGTGTTGTTATCAGTAAAGATTCTACAACGGTTTATCCAACGTTCCTTTCCAAGAAGATCAAACCGAATGATATTGATATTGTGGCAGCAGAAGGCTATCTCCATTTCGATAACGAGAGTCAAGAATACCGGATTTCTAACAAGGAAAAATTGCAAGGTGCCGTTGTTGGTGGCAATTACTTGAGTTTAAGCAACGAGTGTATTGCCAGAGGTCAAGGAAAATTGAACATGGGAATGGATTTCGGGCAAGTTGAATTGACTCCGCTCGGAACGGTTGAGCACAACATGAATAATGATTCAACCAAATTCAATCTATTCCTTGGTATCGACTTTTTCTTTAATGATGAGTCGCTGAGGATCATGGCCGAGAAGATCAGTAATCACTTCCCTCCATTGGATGCTGTGTTCTATGGAACGGAATATGAAAAAGCCTTGATCGAGTTGGTTGGAAAAGACGAAACAACCAAGCTCATCCAAGAGCTCAATCTTTATGGAACTTTCAAAAAGCTACCGAAGGAGCTTGAAAAAACCATGTTCCTTACAGATGTGGAACTTGTTTGGAACCCAACTACTGGATCGTATCGCTATAAAGGATTCATCGGTATTTCCAGTGTTGGAAAATTCCAGGTCAATAAGATGGTTTACGGATTGGTTGAGCTCACCAAAAAGCGTAATGGCGATGAACTTTCGGTTTATTTTGAGCCGAGTGATGACAGTTGGTTTTTCTTCAACTATAAACGAGGAATGCTTGGTGCATTCTCTTCGAACGATGATTTCAACGCACAGATTCGTGATACGAAAGACGATAAGCGCACACAGAAAGGGGAGAAGGGAAAGCCAAATATTACCTACGTCCTATCAACAGCGATCCAAAGAAGAAATTTTGTGCGTTCGTTTGAAGAATGATCTGCTTATATTTGCAGCCCCAAAAAACGGGATGGCTATGTAGCTCAACTGGATAGAGCACCTCACTACGGATGAGGAGGTTTGGGGTTCGAATCCCTACATGGTCACAATAAGAAAAGGAGGCAATTGCCTCCTTTTTTTATTGTTGACCGCAACGTGTCACTTTATTTACATTTGCAGTCAAACGCATTAACCTTGTTTAAAAACAGATTCAGAAGCTTACTGGTGATAACGGCCAGTTTAACCTTGGTCACTTCCTGTAGTAAGAAGTTGATGTCGGTATTGGTGGAAAATCCCAATGGCAACGTTGAACTCATTTATGCGGGTACTGAGTCTCCAGATAATTTAGTCAAGGAAATCAGATTTTATCCTAGTGGAGATACCCTGTCGGTTACACCTATGAAAAAGGGTTCGGTTCATGGTGTCGTTGAGTTCTACTATCCCAACAATACGCTCAAAGAGCAAACTTCATTTGTTGATGGCAAGCAGAATGGAGCATTCAAAAGGTATGGAACAGATGGCACCCTTGTTTTTGAAGGACAATTGACAAATGGTCAAAAAGACGGTGTTTGGACAACTTGGTTTGATGAGGTCCAGATGTCGGAGCAAGGCGCTTATTCCAATGGTGAGCGCCAAGGAAAGTGGACCTATTGGTTTTTGGACGGCAATATGAAGCGTGAGGAGGTCTACGAACTTGGCAAGCTCATTGAAGAGAAGAATTTCAACTAACCCCAAATTACGATGAGAATCCTGCTTTTAATCCTTTTTGTGCTTCCACATTTGGCCATAGGTCAAGAAACTGTTAAAGATTATTACGAATCCAAACGTTTGAAATCGGTTGCAACAACCAAAGATGGAGTTTTGAACGGGATCTATACCGAATGGTACGAGAACGGTAGCAAGAAATCTGAAGGATTATATAAAGAAGGGAAGAAACAAGGGAAGTGGCAAGAGTGGTACCAGAACGGAAAACTTTGGTCATTGTCCTATTTTGAAAATGACATACCGAACGGTCGCTACGAAGATTACGACATGAACGGTGCGAAGGTGGAAGAGGGAAATATGCTCAACGGGGTGCCAAACGGACCATTTTTCACATGGTACAATGATGGAAAACCAAGGAGTGAAGGCAGTTTGAAAGACGGTACGAAGGTGGGAGTTTGGACCACCTATTACGAAGATGGAGCCGTAAAAGACAAAGGAGAGTATAAAATGAATACCCGAGTAGGAACGTGGGAAGAGTGGCATCCCAACGGTAAATTAAGTTCAAGAGGAGTTTATTTTGCGGGAATTCCTCATGGAATGTGGACATATTGGTTTGATAGTGGAAGAAAGTCTAAGGAAGGCGAGTATTTTGAAGGCAGTTTGAAAGGAGTTTGGATTGAATGGCATGATAACGGCCAAATGAAAAGCAAAGGCAACTACAAGGGTGAGCAAAAAGTTGGTAAATGGCAATATTGGTCACCTTTTGGCGAGTTGGAAAAGGAGGAATCTCACCCTGTGCCGGATCAATAACGTTAGAACAGTATTGGGATTTAAAAAAGCTGCGTAATTTTCCATTTCTTTAAAGCTTGCAAACCAACTTAAGCTAGAGATTTGTGAAACGACTTCTACTCTTATTCTCAACCATATTTTTTCTTGGATTCCAAAATGCTTCAGCAACACATATTGTTGGTGGTGAGCTCGTGTACAATTACCTTGGAAATAGCCAATATGCCGTAACACTTGTGATTTACCGCGACTGTCTAAGTGGTACTGCGGATTTTGATGATCCTGCTGCTGTCGGTATTTTCAATTCGAGTGGAACGCTACTTCAGAATCTGAATTTCAACCTTGATTCGGTTGTTTCTATACAATCATCAATCAACTCGAGCTGTGTAACAGCCCCTAGTAATGTTTGTACAGAAGCGGGTTATTACACCGAGATTGTCACTTTACCGCCAATAGCTGGAGGTTACACTATTTCGTATCAACGTTGCTGCAGAAATGCAGTTGTTCAGAATATTCAAAACCCCGGTGATGTGGGTGCTACATATGTAGCTACCATTCCAGGAACTGAGTCAAGTCCTGCAAATAGTAGCCCATTCTGGAATAATCTTCCCCCGTTGTACGTCTGTGTGAATTTGCCGTGGCAGTTCAATCATTCTGCGTTTGATGCCGATGGTGATGTGTTGGTTTACTCCTTGTGCAACCCTTACGAAGGCGCAACGGCCAATGCTCCTCAACCAGATCCGCCAGCCGCACCACCTTACACACCTATAACTTGGGCTGCGCCTTATAGTTTAACTGATATGATGGGCGGAACTGTTCCATTAACCATTGATCCAGTAACAGGCGAGCTAAATGCCACTCCCACCAGCGTTGGTACTTATGTTATTGGTATGTGTGTGCAAGAATATCGTAACGGTGTTTTACTAGGAGAAACCAGACGAGGAATTCAAGTTAATGTGGTGAATTGTCAAGCACCCGTTGCTTTTCCAGATGATGTCAACGAAATCTCACCGACCTCATTCATTAATTGTACTGAATTTGTAGAGTTCAATGCCTTTAATTCTGCAGGATTCAGTGTGTGGTGGGATTTTGGAGATCCAACTACGACAAGTGACCAGTCCACAATCCAAAATCCTACTTGGACTTACCCAGGGCCGGGGGTTTACGACCTAACACTCGTTGTCTACAATCCGATCAACCCTAACGACCCACTTTGTACTGATACTGTGGTTCAGCAGGTTACGGTTCAAGACACGGTTATTCCTGATGCAGGACCAGATCAATCAACATGCCCTGGTATTCCTGTCCAAATTGGAACACCGGCAGTACCAGGATGGACCTATCAGTGGACGCCTGCTACAGGCTTGGATAATGCAAATATTGCTCAGCCAACTGCGAGCATTACCCAACAAATAGTTTATACTTTGACCGCGACAGATGCGGTTGGCTGTTCGGGAAGTGATGCCGTCACCATCGGTCTTCTTTCAAACCCTGGCGCTAATGCAGGGGCCGATGTACAGATCTGTTCCGGGGATTCGGTTCAGCTGAATGCCACTGGAGGTGTTGATTATTTGTGGTTCCCGTTCACTTTCATCGATGACAACACAATCGCGAACCCGTTCGTGTTCCCACCTACATCTACCGAATATATTGTCGGAGTGACCAGTAGTGATGGTTGCGTTGGGGTGGATACGGTTTTGGTTGAAGTATTGAGTGCTCAACTGCAAGTTTCCAGTAATGTGGATATCTGTTTCGGAGATTCCACGCAACTTTCTGCTAGTGGGGCAGTCACTTATTTGTGGAGTCCTAATCAGGATATCAGTGATGTGAACAGTTCTTCACCATTTGTTTCTCCAACGGTAACCACTATTTACACGGTTGATGCTATTACTGGCAATGGATGTGAAGTTTCTGGGGCTGTAGAAGTAACGGTTAATGCTTTGCCGAACGTCAATGCTGGCTTAGATGTATCGATTTGCGATGGTGAATCTACGTTGCTCGGAGCAATCGGAGCTAATTCATACACTTGGAGTCCTTCTGCTTCTTTGGATAATCCAAATAGCCAAGGACCGCTTGCTTCGCCAGTATCAACTACAACATATGTGGTCGAAGGCACAAGTTCTTTAGGCTGTACAGACCTAGACACAGTCGTAGTGACGGTCAACGCATTGCCACTTGTCAATGCGGGAGTGGATCAGACCCTCTGTCTTGGACAGTCAGTACAATTGACAGTCACAGGAGCAGATACCTATCAGTGGACACCATCAACTGGACTTAGTGACTCCAACATTCCGAACCCGACCGCTCAACCAACGCAGGCGACCACCTATGTTGTGGAAGGTACAGATGTGAACGGCTGCACAGGCACCGATACGGTTCTGGTCGATGTGTTCACCGTAAGTGCCACGGCCGATACGACCATCTGCATCGGAGATCAGGCACAACTTGGAGCATTTGGCGGCACCAGCTGGAGTTGGACACCGACCACGGGACTATCCGATCCGAGCGCACAGTTTCCAACAGCTGATCCAACAACAACTACAACCTATACGGTAATAGCGGATGACGGCACAGGCTGTCTGGCCAGCGATGATGTCACAGTAACGGTCAGTCCGCTTCCGACCGTATTTGCAGGCTTCGACCAAGGCGTATGTGCAGGCAATCAGGCACAGTTGAACGCCACAGGCGGAGTAGGCTACGTATGGACACCGGCCGCAGGACTTAGCAACCCGAACATCTCGAACCCTGTTGTCACCTTCAGTACAGACACCATCACCTATCAAGTGACCGTCACGGATAATATCGGATGCTCCAATACCGATGCGGTGACCGTCTGGCAAGAGCCACTACCAGAGGCATTGGCAGGTCCCGACACCACCATCTGCGTGGGCGGAAGTGTTGAACTGTTCGCCACAGGCGGACAGACCTACATCTGGAGCCCTACCTCAGGATTGAACAACCCGACATCACAGAACCCCACGGCCACTCCGCTCACCACGACCACCTACACGGTCACGGTAGGTCAGCAGAGCGGAAACATCGTTTTCAACGGAGATTTCTCACAGGGCAATGTGGGCTTCGGAAGCGACTACACCTATTATAGTGGCGGACCGAATATGGGTGAAGGGCTGTATGCCGTTGAGACAGATGCGAATGCGGTTCACAACGCTTTCCAAGGCACAGGTCACACCGGCAACGCCCCACAGGACAGTTTCATGGTGGTGAACGGAGCAGGCATACCGAACCAGAATGTCTGGTGTCAGACCGTATCGGTGAGCCCTAACACGGACTATTATTTTGGAGCATGGGTAAGCACAATGGTTGCCAGCAGCCCAGCCATCCTTCAGTTCTCGATCAACGGACAGGTACTCGGCTCACCGTTCAGCGCCCCGTTCAACACGAACAACTGGGTACAGTTCTTCCAGACATGGAACTCAGGCAATGCCACCACAGCCACCATCTGCGTGGTGAACCAGAACACCAACACGGGCGGAAACGACTTCGGATTGGACGACATCACGTTCAGCACGTTCTGCACGAACACGGCCGAAGTGACCGTTACAGTGAACCCACTTCCACAGGCAGATGCAGGAGCCGATCAGGCCATCTGTATCGGAGAGACGACCCAGTTGGAAGGATCTGGAGGAAGCACCTATGAGTGGGTTCCACCGATAGGGATCAGCGATCCGACCGACCCGAACACGGACGCATCACCGATCACCACCACCAATTACACGCTCATCGTAAGAGACAACATCGGTTGCGAGGCCACCGATCAGATGACGCTGACGGTGAACCCATTGCCACAGGCCAATGCAGGTCCCGACCATGCGATATGCATCGGAGAGAGCGTAGTACTACAAGGCTCTGGCGGCACGGTCTATCAATGGTTCCCGACCACGTATCTGGACGATCCGACCGCACAACTGCCGATCTCCACAGCAGAGGCGACCACGACCTACACGCTAACGGTGATAGACAATAACGCGTGTGTGAACACGGATCAGACCACAGTGACGGTAAATCCGCTACCGATAGTGGATGCAGGACAGGACAGCATGATCTGCGCCAATGCCACCATCGTGCTACAGGCAAGCGGAGCAAACACATATCTGTGGAGTCCACTTGTGGGTCTGAGCGATCCTCAAAGTGCGAGTCCATCAGCATCACCGACCAACGGAACGACCTATTACGTGACCGGAACGGATGTGAACGGTTGTTCGAATATGGATTCGGTTTCAATCATGATTTTCGGTGTTGCTGCCAATTCGGGCGACTACGTGATCTGTCTGAATGATAGTGTTCAAGCAACGGTTCTTGGCGGGTCAAGTTATGTTTGGACACCAACTTTAGGTGTAAGTGATTCAACCTCCAATGCGCCATATCTTAGCCCCGAAACGAGTACGAACTACATCATTTCGGTTACAAGTGCATTTGGATGTTTGGCTGAAACCGAAGTCAATGTTCAGGTTCTAAGCTTACCCATTGCAGGGTTCACTGCTGCGTTTGAACCAAGCTGTGATGGGATTTTCGCAAGTTTCAACAACACATCTGAAAACACACAAACCTATTCTTGGAATTTTGGTGACGGCACGTTTTCCTCCTCAATGGAACCAACTCACATTTATGCAGTTGGATCTGGAAATGTGGTGACCTTGGTGGCTTACAATAATGATAGTCTGTGCGTGGATTCAATGACCATTGATTATTCCGGTCAATGGTTTGGGAATGATAGCGTGACCATTGATTATTCAAATGTCTTCACCCCAAATTTTGATGGGATAAACGATTGTTTCAAACCCGATTTTGACGGTCGGTTCAGCGAATGTTACGAACTGAAGGTTTATAATCGATGGGGCGAGCTCTTGTTTGAATCAGTTGCTGGGCAGAATCACTGTTGGGACGGAAGGACCAAAGGTGGCAATATGGTACCCGAAGGAACGTATTACTACATATCCGTCATTCATGGCATGGATCATGCGGGATACGTGACGGTCATTTATCAATGAGACAATTACCCGTTTTTCTTTTTCTCCTTTTCCCGTTCTCAGTATTCGCTCAAAGCTCGGACACAGCCAAGTTTGTACTTGGGAAAGTTGAATACGCCCAGCATTCGGAGTTTGTAAAAATCCCACAAGCCTACGCCAATAAGGAAGGAATGTATCTGCGGAAAGAAGCCTTGGACGCATTCATTCTGATGCGAAAGAAAGCGCAGACTGATGGCGTGAATCTGACCATCATTTCTGCTTGTAGGAACTTTAATCATCAGAAAAGTATTTGGGAAGCCAAGTGGAATGGCAGCCGTAAAGTAGGAGGGAAGGATCTGAGCCAATCAATTCCTAATGCTGCGGAACGCGCCAAGGAAATCCTAAAATACAGTTCTATGCCAGGTACTTCGCGCCATCATTGGGGAACAGACATTGATGTCAATTCCTTGAGTTCAGCTTATTTTGAATCGGGAAAAGGGAAGAAGGAATATGAATGGCTGCGTGATAATGCGCTGGAATTTGGATTCTGTCAGGTTTATTCGGAGAAAGGAAACGAGCGGAAACACGGCTACGAGGAGGAAAAATGGCACTGGAGTTATGTGCCGTTATCTTCCCGATACTTGGCTTACTACAAACGAAATATCAAGCAAACGGACATACAAGGGTTTGATGGGGCAGATGCGCTTCCGTTCAGCGAGATCCGAAAATATGTATTAGGTATTTCTACCGATTGCAAATAAAAAAGGTCGTCTCATTTGAGACGGCCTTTTCTACTGCTGAATGATATTCTTAGTTCTTCATGAATTTTTGAACACCCATTACAGAACCTTGAGATTGAAATTCCAAGATGTAAGCTCCGAATGCGATGTCAGAAACTGTAAGGTCCAATCGCTGATTTCTGCTAGTTGGAATCACTCGGATAGATTGTCCCATTGCATTGCGGATCACGATCATATCAACCAAATCGTTGGCAGTGCCGAGATTGATTGCCAAATGGTCTGTTGCAGGATTTGGGAAGATTGAAATACCATGCTCTGAAAGGAAATCTGAGCTGATTGAAGCTGGATTTGTAGCGATGGCGTTATTCACAGCACTCACCATTCCAGCAAGGTTTTGATTCCAAACATCGGCAGTGATTTCTCTGTCTGCAGGACGAATTACACTGATTGTTGGAAATCCATCTGGCCAATAAACACTTCCAGAAAGCGAAAGTGGAGCTGACTCATCCACAATTGGATAATTGGCATCAGTAACCCAATCGCCTTGCGTGTTGCTGCCAGTTCCATTCAGGTCTGCAGTATTCGTACTAGCATCGGCTTCGTAGAAGATGACACGAATCTGATTGGTTCCAGTTGGCCCCATTTGCGTGTTCAGGTCATTCAGGTAATTAGCATTGTGAACACTCCAGCAGGTACCGCACCAAGTTGCAGATGCATCTAGCACAACCACATAGCCTTGATCCAAAATCCCGTATAGATGATGTGTTTGACCGTCAATGTCGGTCACTGTGAAATCAGGAGCAGTTCCCATTTGGGCGTAGCTTCCAGATGACACAATAATTGAAGAAATTAGAAGTAATAGTTTTTTCATCGTGTTTTTTTAAGGTTGATAACTCCGTAAATCTAACGAACAGATCAGAATAGGTTCTCGAAAGTCAAATCATATTTTTGCCAAGTGTCGGTAGACGTACAATAAACCGACAGTACTTTACCTGATTTATCTTGATGCAAGAGACCATTCTGATACTCGATTTCGGTTCGCAATACACCCAGCTCATAGCGCGTAGAGTTCGCGAGTTGAACGTTTACTGCGAAATTTATCCCTTCAATAAAATCCCAGCTATCACGAGCGATATAAAAGGAGTGATTCTTTCTGGAAGCCCATCTTCCGTAAGAGACGAAGGTGCACCAGCGCCTGATCTTAGTGGAATACGAGGAAAACTTCCACTTCTTGGCGTTTGCTACGGAGCACAATATTTGGCTCAGGCCGACGGAGGAAGTGTAGAGGCTTCTAATTCGCGAGAGTATGGCAGGTCGAACCTTTCGTTTTCTGATGGTGCAAACGCGTTGATGAAAGGTGTTCCTGAAACATCGCAAGTGTGGATGTCGCACGGAGATACCATCAAAAAACTGCCGAATGGAGCGAAACTGATCGGAAGTACCAAAGATGTGGAAGTGGCTGCTTTCTGTTTTTCGGGAGAAGAAACCTACGGTATTCAATTCCATCCAGAAGTGACGCATTCCATTGATGGACTCACTTTGCTTCGGAATTTTGTAGTTGGTATTTGCGGCTGCGATCAATCTCACACCGCAGATTCTTTCATTGATAGCACTGTTGCTCAGCTGAAATCACAATTGGGTGATGACAAAGTGGTTCTTGGTCTTTCGGGCGGAGTGGACAGTAGCGTGGCTGCCATGCTGCTTGATAAAGCAATTGGCAAGAATCTGTACTGCATTTTTGTAGACAATGGTCTTCTTCGTAAAAACGAGTTTGAAACAGTTCTTCAAACCTATCAAGGTTTGGGATTGAATGTAAAAGGAGTGGATGCCAAATCCGAATTTTTGGATGAATTGGCTGGTGTTTTTGATCCTGAGACCAAACGAAAGATCATTGGTCGTGTGTTCATCGAAGTATTCGATCAGGAAGCAAAGCGAATTCAAGATGTGAAATGGTTGGCTCAGGGAACGATCTACCCCGATGTGATTGAATCGATTTCGGTGAATGGACCTTCAGCAACCATCAAGTCACATCATAATGTTGGTGGTTTGCCTGATTTTATGAAGCTCAAAGTGGTGGAGCCTTTGAACACGCTTTTCAAAGACGAAGTGCGCGAAGTGGGTAAACATCTCGGCTTGCCAGAGCGCTTGTTGGGCAGACATCCATTTCCAGGTCCAGGTCTGGCCATTCGTATTTTGGGAGATATCACTCCTGAGAAGATCAGAATTCTTCAAGAAGTCGATCATATTTTCATTTCGTCTCTGCTGGAAGCAGATCTGTACGATGATGTGTGGCAGGCTGGCGCTATCTTCTTACCCGTCAATTCTGTTGGAGTTATGGGAGACGAGCGAACCTATGAGAACGCGGTCTGTCTGCGAGCGGTGTCATCAAGAGATGGCATGACCGCAGATTGGTGTCATTTGCCTTATGAGTTCCTTGCCAAGGTTTCGAATGAAATAATTAACAAGGTCAGGGGCATCAATCGGGTGGTTTATGACATATCTTCAAAACCTCCTGCAACAATAGAATGGGAATAATGCTTGTTTAGCATTGGATATGCGATCTGTTTTATTCATACTTCTTGCCTTTTTGCTGAATCTATATAATGGATTTGCGCAGGATGTTGCAGTTCAATTAAGCGATAGTATCGCCAAAATTGAAGGCAATGTTTACATCATTCATGTGGTGCAACCCAAGCAAACGTTATTCTCCATTGCAAAAGCTTACGAAGTAAAACTAAGCCGCATTGCATTCGATAACCCGGGTGTTCTGGACGGGTTGAAGCTTGATCAGCCGTTAAGAATTCTTAAAAGTGCGATGGGCGAAACGCAGCCAACCGAGTCCACCAAAGAGACGCTGGAATTGGACGGCCACTATGTGCTTTATACCGTGCCAAAGCAGCAAACGTTGTATGCAATTTCCAAAGAGTACAACACAACGGTTAGCGCTATAATTGATGCGAATCCAGAGCTTTCGGAAGGATTGAAAGTTGGCTCCACCATTCGGATTCCAACCCCCAAGATTTTTGGAGATGGAAATAAAGAAGGAGAGAGGAAGGATGTGAAAATGGAGATGGTCGGATTGCCGGACATCGTGAAGCGTAAAGAGTTCGTTACGCAAGCGGAAACGAGTTCAGGCAAAGCTTATACCATTGCTTTGATGTTGCCTTTGTATCTGGATATGAATGATACAATCGAAGCGAAGCGAATTCAGGAACAGCCAGAAGAGATCTACGAAAAATCAGAAATCGCTCTTCAATTCTATGAAGGATTTCTAATGGCCATGGATTCTTTGAATGCCATTGGTTATAATGTGAAGCTTAAGGTCATTGATACAGAAAACCGTGCTTGGAAAGTAAAGCGGATAGCAGAAACGGGCGGATTGAAAAATGTTGACCTTATAATTGGCCCTTTCTATTCGAAGGTTTTTTCTGAAGCGGCTGCTTACGCCAATCAGAGCTGTGTGCCAATTGTTTCTCCCACAATTAAGGGCTCAAACATCATTCTTAATTCTCCAAACGTATTCAAAATGATTGCTGCGGATGATGCGATGATAGGAGAAATGGGTCGCTACCTCGGTGCATCAGATTCAACCAACAATATGATTTTGCATTATGGTGCTGCCGATGAGCTTGCAATGGTTGAAAGGTTTAGAAGTGGTCTGAAAGCAAGAGGAGGGAAACCGGTTTCCTTCAGATCCTACAACATTTATACCTCTGGATCGGATTCCATCCGAAATCATCTATCGCATGCCAAGCGAAACAACATCGTGGTGTTGAGTAACAATCAGGTAAAATTGGCTAGTCTTATCAAGAAGATTTCATCGTGGGCAGAAGACGATTACATAGTGGCTTACGCTCCGAACACGTGGCAAACCTTCAAAAATCTCGAGATCGATTATTTCGATAAGCTGAGATTGCATATGCCGGTTCCGTTTCATGTCAATTACGAAAGGCTGGACGTGGAATACTTCGTTCTGAATTTTAGAGAAAAGTTCAATGCCGAGCCAAGTTCATTTGCTTTCAGAGGCTACGATCTTGCCATGCATTTTATCCGGAATTTGGATGGGATAAAATCGCAAGGTGTGGATTACATGCAGCAGGTGCGCGAAACGGGATTACAATCGTCATTTTCGTGGTCAAAAGTTCCAGATGGTGGATTCGAGAATTCCCATGCAATTATGGTTGACTACACTGACCTCGAACTAAAAATTGCCACAGATTGAGTTTGAACAAGGAAGAAATTGCCAGTTGGTTCCAGGGCTTGCAACAGCACATTTGCACGGAGCTTGAGAAAGAAGATGGCAAAGCCAAGTTTGAGGAAGATATTTGGACAAGACCAGGTGGAGGAGGAGGCCGAACTCGCGTTATCCAACACGGAAATGTTTTCGAAAAAGGTGGCGTGAATTTTTCGGCAGTTCATGGCGAACTTGGTGAAAATATCGTTCGGGCTTTGGGTGTAAAATCCAACGTCTTTTTTGCAACAGGCGTTTCAATCGTCATTCACCCCATCAATCCCTTTGTTCCGATCATTCACATGAATGTTCGCTATTTCGAGTTGGGCGATGGTACCTATTGGTTTGGTGGAGGAATTGACCTTACACCTCATTACATCTTTGACGACAACGCTCAATATTTTCACACGGCATTGAAGCAAACCTGTGACCGATTTGATTCAGCGTATCACCCAAAATTTAAAAATTGGGCTGACGATTATTTTTTCATTCCTCACCGAAAAGAAACACGTGGAGTTGGCGGCATTTTCTTCGATCGCCTGATGGAAAACGATTCGAAATCGAAAACTGATATCTGGAATTTTGTGCAAGCAGTTGGAGAAACTTTCGCGCCCACTTACCGCCACATCGTTTCTGCCAATAAGGCCAAAACGTTCACTGAATCCAACATGAAATGGCGCAATGTGCGGAGAGGTCGCTACGTGGAGTTCAATTTGGTGTACGATAAGGGAACGAAATTCGGTTTGGAGACCGATGGAAGGATCGAATCGATATTGATGAGTCTGCCTGAAAATGCATCTTGGATATATAATTTTCAAACCGAAGCAGGCAGTTTGGAGGAACGAACTCAGAGCCTTTTGGTCAAAGGGCTAGATTGGATTCAATCTTAAGAATTTTCAGTTCATTTTTGGCTATTTTTGGTTGATATGTTCGTGGCTTTATGAAGCAACCGAAGCGTTCATAGGTCGTTATTGAAATGGCTGTCGCCCAGCCATTCGCTTGAAATGAAAAACCGTTATTTCCGTCTGCTTTTTGCAGTGATATGTTCCATAGTTTTTTCTGCCAATAAGGCTGAGGCTTCGCACGCCTTGGGAGCAGAGATCACGTACGAATGTTTGGGAGGCGATCAGTATCGAGTGAGGTTGGTTTTTTACCGTGATTGTGGCGGAATTGCAGCACCAACGGCCCCGGCATTGACTCTTTCATCTTCATGTGGAAATCAGAGTCTGGCAATGACATTGCAACCACCAGAACCAGCTTATCCACCGTTCGATCAGTATTTGGCGCCTTACGAACTGCCTGTTTATTGTTCTGCTTCTGATTGTGGAAGTGGTAATAATCCTGGTTTGCAAGAATACGTGTATGAGGCAACGGTAACGCTTCCTCCATGTGCAGACTGGACATTTAGCTATGACCTTTGCTGTCGCAGTGCTGCTATCAATACGATAAGCGCACCTGGTAATCAGGATATTTATGTCAGTGCTTTTCTAAATAATCAAGCTGCACCATGCAACAGTTCTCCTGAGTTTGACGTGGCAGCTCGTGGTTTCATATGCTTAAACCAAGACAATACGATTTTGGCAACCGCCACTGATCCCGATGGCGATCTTCTTGTTTACAGCGTTTACACTCCATGGCACAATCCAGGTCAGAGCGTTAATTACACAGGCGGATTTAATCCAAATAATCCGCTTTCTAATTCCAACTACACGTTTACTGATGGTGTGATTGAAGTTCATCCAACTTCCAATGGTCAGATCACTGTAATTGGTGTGATGGTGGAAGAGTATCGGAACGGTGTGCTCATCGGACGTGTGGTTCGAGACATGCAGGTGCGCGTGATCAATAACTGTCCACAAAATCCAGGCAACGATTTCGACATTGATCAGGATGGGATATTTGACGGGAACAACTTCGTGATTTGTGCGAACAACGAGATCCAATTGGATGTGTATCTGAACAACACCCTTCCCAACGCCAATTACAATATGGTTTTGGAAAATCTAGCGGATTTCCCTGGCGCCACATTCAATACAGTGCCAAGTGGAACAGCTCCAGGAGGCATTGTCGGTCAGTTCTTTTGGACTCCTGATCAAGGTTCCATCGGCTCCAACCAAACACTCGTATTCACTGCGTTCGATGATAACTGTCCCGTGGTCGGATTTTCCAATTTCACCTACGATTTTACCATCACCGGCCTCGAATTATTAGTTGATATTGATACGGTGGCCATTTCCTGTGCGGATTCGGTTCAAATGGTTGCCACCGTTTCCAATGGATCACCACCCTATAGTTTTCTCTGGAACGATGGATATGCTGGCGCAAGTAGATGGGTTGGGGCCGGACAATATATTGTTGAAGTTACAGACAATGAAGGCTGCACAGGAAGTGATACGATAGAGGTCTATTACGTAGATGATCCTCAAGGCGCATTTTTTGACCCAACAGGTGCGTGTGTCGATTCGGCCGTTGCTTTTGTGGATCAATCTTTCAGTAATTATCCTGCCAATTTGCCACCAATTACCATTGTTGATTGGGAATGGGATTTTGGAGATGGATCAACGCTTACAGGTGTCCAAAATCCAACCCATGCATACGATACGGCAGGATTGTATCAAGTACAACTTATTGTGACGAACGATCTTGGATGTGTGGATACTGCTTGGAGTTCCGTTTGGGCCAATCCACCTCCGAGAGTAGATTTTGAATTTGAAAATGTGTGCACCGACACACTTTTTACCTTCACTGATCTTACTACAATAGATACTGGCCAAGTGGTCTCCTGGGCATGGGATTTTGGAGATGGAACAGCTCCAGTTCAACTTCCAAGCACTACGCATCAATTTGCCAACACAGGTTATTTCGATGTGACCTTGGCTGCGGTTTCAGATAGCGGTTGTCCCGCATATCTCACACAACAAGTGTATTCATTTCCCTTGCCGATTGGCGATTTTTCACCTACGGATGTGTGCTATGGTAACGCATCGAGTTTTCTTGATCTTACCACAGTTTCAGCAGGTTCGGTAGAAGGTTGGCTGTGGGATTTTGGAGATGGAACGATTTCCTCCACGCTTCAAAATCCGGTTCATACATACGGAGATACAGGCGTTTTCAACGTTACACTTATCTCAACTACCGATTCTGTCTGTCGCGATACCATTACCCAAAGCGTCATGGTTCACCCAAGTCCGGTAGCCGGATTTGTGAACGATACCGTGTGCGCAGAGCTGGAAATGACCTTCACTGATACAACTACCGTTCCTTCCGGAATTATTTCAAACTGGTCGTGGTATTTTGGAGATGGAGGTGTTTCTGCGGTTCCCAATCCAATTCACGTGTATTCAATTGGTGGTCAATATACCAGTTCGCTTGTGGTTCAGTCCGACCTCGGTTGTATAGATAGCATCGCCAAAACGGTTATTGTTTATCCGAAACCACTAGCAGAATTCACAGCTTTGGCTGCTTGTGAAAATGATGAAAACATATTCATCGATCAGTCGAATGTGGCTGCCGGATCTCAAGTTGTTGGTTGGGATTGGGACTTTGGTGATGGTATGGGGACATCTTCAGTCCAATTTCCAACCTACGTATATTCAGGAAGTGGCGTTTATACAGTAACGCTAATGACAGAAACCGATTTCGGTTGTCGTGATACCGTTCAGCACACTACCGAAGTGTATGACCTGCCGATTTCTGATTTCACTTTCAGTGATGTCTGTTTGTACGACCCGGTCATTTTTAATAACACTTCAAGCATTCCGTCTGGTTCAATTGTAATCAATGAGTGGGATTTTGGAGATGGTGATATTTCTTCCGCTCAGCAGCCGGTCGGGCAGCCGTATCCCGCTGCGGGATTCTATGATGTATCACTGATTACGCAATCAAATCATGGTTGCCGAGATACCTTGGTTCAGACAGTTGAGTTATTTCCTGTGCCAACAGCCATGTTCACCTTCGATTCTGTGTGTTTTCCATTTGCTACCAATTTCGTTGATCTTTCGAACGTAACGGGGCTGTATAGTGTAACCGATTGGGACTGGAAGTTTGGCGATGGAATTGTGAATGCAGGAATTCAAAATCCGACACACGCTTACACATCGTGGGGCGATTATTCTGTTCAATTAACAGTTACGACAGACGCTGGTTGCGAGGCAGATACCACACTATCGCCAGTTCGCGTGTATCCTAAACCGCATGCTGATTTCAGCAATGAATTGGCCAATTGTTTGAACGACACTACTGTTTTCGAAGACCTATCAACATTGGAGAACGGTCCTGAAGATGTTCTAGCTACTTGGAGCTGGAATTTTACAGATGGTTACGGAAGCAATGATCAGAATACCGATCACGTTTTTGGAACACACGGTTTTTACAACGTAATTCTGGGTGTGGAGACCAACCATGGCTGCCAAGACACAACCATCATTCCAGTAGAAATCTACCCGTTGCCAGATGTCAAATTTACGGTCGACACGAATTTAGGATGCCAACCTTTCCGTGTTCAATTCACGGATTTGACCGAGATTCCGAATCCTTATCTACTCACAACGTGGGAATGGAATTTTGGCGATGGCCCTGGAATTATTTCTACGCAGAATCCAGTTCATACCTATAATGACGAAGAGCTAGGCGATTTTGAGACTGGAGTTTATTCCATTTGGTTGCGGGTTACTTCGGCCAATGGCTGTGTTTCCGACACCATCTATCAGGATTACATAACGGAGTATCCGAAACCGGATGCGCTGTTCTCGGTGGATCCGATGCGCACCGAGATTCTTTTTCCGAATTTCAATATTACCGATCTAGCATCTCCCAACGTGGTCAGTTGGACTTACGAATGGGGCGATGGCTCCACTTCGAATCTTCAGAATCCTGCCCACGAATATGCCGATACTGGTCATTATGAGATTATCCAATACGTAGTAACGGAATTCGGATGCAAGGATACCGCCAAGGCGATAGTTATTGTAGATCCTGAGTTCAGATTTTATATTCCTTCAGCCTTTACTCCGGATGCTGATGGCGTGAATGAAGAGTTTTTCGGTTCAGGAATTGGAATCATCGAATATCAAATGCGCATTTACACCCGATGGGGTCAACAGATCTTTGAATCCAATGAATATGATTTCCATTGGGATGGCACGTTCATGGGAGAGCAAGTTCAAGAGGGCGTATACGTGTACCAGTTCAATATTTTGGATATCAAAGGCGAACCTCATTTGTATCGTGGTGGTGTAACATTATTTAGGTAGAAGAGTTAAGGTGTCCCGTGGGTTTGATACAGTTCGACAAGATTTTCAGGTTTGTTTTTTCAATGATAGCGGTAATCTTGCCGTTGGCAGGATTTGGACAGTACCAGATAAACGGTAACGCCAATCAGATCTCCTGTAATTGCTACCAACTAACTGAAGATCAACCATATTCTGGTGGTTCAGTTTGGAACGTTAATCAAATCAATCTTAACACTCCTTTCAATTACAATTTTGAGGTTTGGCTCGGCTGTAGTGAGTGGGGAGCAGACGGAATTGCCTTTGTGCTGCAGCCTGTAAATGTGACACAAGGAGGAGGTTCTAGTTCTTTGGGTTATGGAGGTATAGTTCCTTCCTTGGAAGTTGAAGTTGATACCTGGCCAAATGATGTGACGATGGCTGATCCTCCACAGGATCATATCGCTATCATGAAGAATGGCGATTCGAACCATGGTTCAGCAAATAATCTTGCAGGACCGGTTGTGGCGAGTAGCACACAACCAAATATAGAAGATTGTGCTTGGCACACAGTACAGGTTGTCTGGCAGCCTAGTGTTAATACCTTAGCTGTTTTCTTCGATGGAGTATTCCGTACGAGCTACACGGGCGATATCATCAATACTATTTTCGGTGGTTCTTCTCAGGTTTATTGGGGTTGGACAGGCGGAACGGGATCCGCCAGTGCCGATCAGCGCTTTTGCAATTCCATCCTGCCAGATTACACAATTAGCAATTCGACTACTTGCGTTGGTGATCAGATCAATTTTACGGATGCTTCGTTGACATCATCAGGGAACATCACCAATTACACATGGGATTTCGGTGATGGAACCACGGGTTCTGGCGCTCCGGTTTCACATACATACTCTAGCGCTGGCAATTTTAACGTGAATTTGAGCATAACCACGGAAGGTTGCTCTCAAGACACCGTTATTCCAATAACCATCGACCCTACACCAGTTGTCAATCTTGGTCCTGATCTGAGTATTTGCGATGGACAGACGGTACAGCTGAACAGCCCTAATACGCTCGGAAGTGGAACATATAGCTGGTCTCCGACAACAGCACTCAGCAGTGCATCGGCTCCAAGTCCAACAAGTTCAACCGTTTCAAATATCAATTATAACCTCACATTCACGTCAAGCAATGGATGTTCTGGTTCAGATAACGTTCAGGTGATCGTAAATCCGTTGCCCGTAGCTAATGCAGGACAGGATCAGACCATGTGTGAAGGCGTTCCAGTAACCTTGCAAGCCTCTGGCGGAGTGAGTTATAATTGGTTGCCTGCAGCAAGTTTGAGCAATGCGGCCATCAGCAATCCTTCAGCTTCTCCTATCACCAGCACCACGTATACGGTTACTGTAACGGACGCCAATAACTGCTCAAACACTGATAACGTGGATATTACAGTTGAACCCGCACCGATTTTAGATGCTGGTCAAAATCAGAATGTATGCGAAGGAGATGTGGTGCAATTGAATGCTGTCGGAACAGGAAGTTTTTCGTGGTCACCGCCAACGGCTTTAAGCAATACATTGATTGCAAATCCGAGTGCCAGCCCTTCTGTTACAACCACGTATCTCGTAACACTAACAGATGCTAACAATTGCTCGTCAGTTGATAGTATTGTGGTTGATGTTGATCCAATTCCGATAGCCGATTTTCCAAATCCAACGCCTGTTTGTAACGGTAATGCTGTTCAATTCAATGACAATTCAACGGGAACAATCGTCAGTTACAATTGGGATTTTGGTGATGGAACCACTGGACAGGGAACCAATCCAACACACGTTTATCCCGATCTTGGCACATACACAGTAACGCTCACAACTTTGAGCGCCAATGGTTGCAGTGCCACAGCCACAGGAACTGCTGAAGTAATTGATGGACCGATTCCTGTCTTTTCGTTGGCAGACGGCCCTGATTTTTGTGAACAGGAGTTGCTACAGATCACCAATTCAAGTTTCGGCCCGATTGTGACCTACCTGTGGGATTTCGGTGACGGAACTACTTCAACGGCAATGGTTCCAAACTTTAGTTACTCAAGTTTTGGCACCTACACCGTTTCACTCACCGTTGGAACAGCCGATCAATGTTTTAACACTTCAACGGAAGATGTTATCGTACATCCGATCCCACAAGCGGCTTTCAGTTCAACGCCCGCATGTTTTGGAGAAGCAACTGGTTTTACAGATTCATCAATCATTCCAGAAGGAGCCGTAACGGGTTGGGAATGGACGTTTGGCGATGGTTCTAATATTGCATACGGGCAAACGCCAACTCATACGTATACAAATTTTGGTGCGTATCAAGTTCGAATGATAGCGCAAAGCGCCATGGGGTGCAGAGATACCATTACGCAATTGGTCTACGTAAATCCAACTCCGGTTGTCACGATAGATGCAGCCGATATCTGTTTGGGAGAAGAGGCCGTTTTTGTCAATTCCACGGTACCGAATGATAATACCATTGCACTTTGGAGTTGGAATTTTGGCGATGGTCAAATAGGTAACCAAAATTCACCTGCACATCAATATCAGAATTACGGCACATTTACCGCTGAGCTGACAGCCACTTCAGATAGTGGTTGCATTGGCTCGGCAACCACAGAGCTTGAAGTTTATCCATATCCGGTAGCGGGTATCGGTTATTCTGAGTTTGAAGGTTGCACGCCCGTTGCCATCAATTTTGTTGATGAGAGCACCATTCCAAACAACTACACTATTGGTTCGTACGAATGGATTTTTGGAGATGGTTCTACGGGATCCTCAGCTTCGTCTTCGCACACATATGTTACGCCTGGTATTTACGATGTAAGTTTGATCGTGACCACTCAGAATGGTGGTTGTGCAGACACGTTGACGATTGCTCAGGCCATGTCCATTTACATTACGCCAACGGCCAATTTCAATTACCGGCCTACGGATGCGACCATGCTAGATCCACGCATTAGGTTCACAAACACTACTTCAAATGGAGTTACGTATGTTTGGGATTTTGGTGACGGAGGATCGTCTACTGAAGCTAACCCGACCAATTCTTATCCTGCCGAAGGCGATTATGTGGTAACACTTTTGGCTGAAAATGGAATCTGCTCTGATGCCACAACTCGAATCGTTCATATAGACCCAGAAACCTTCATTTATATTCCGAATGCGTTTACACCAAATGGAAACAGGTTAAACGATGGATTTACTGCGAAAGGGATTGGAATTGAGAAGTTTGAGATGACCATCTTCAATCGATGGGGAACAGAATTGTACTATACTGCTCGGATAGATGAACCTTGGGATGGAATTTACAAAGGCATGCTGCTACCATCAGACAGCTACGTATATCGAATTGAGATCGTAGACGTGAAAGGGGAAAGTAAAAAGTTTACTGGAAGTGTGAATTTGGTGCGCTAAGCACTACCTGAAATCGACAATGTCGAAATCCTGTGCTTCGTATTTCTCCTTAGAGAAAACAAACTTATCGGCAGTAACACCAGCATTTGTTTTCATGCTCTTTACTTCCAAAAGGTAATCTGTACCATCCTTTCCAAAGGTTTTGGAATACACGATATGGTTCGTCTTTTTGTCGATGCCCATTCTGATTCTTGAGAACGATTTTTTACCTGGCACTTCAGGAAAAAGGTCCACCACGTTCAGTGCCTTGCCTTCTTTGGTTTCTTCGCCATAGAATTTTGATTTGAAACCTTTGTCGTATTGACTGAAGAAGTTGGATGGATCAAGTTCTGTTTCTTCTTTGAATTCCTCTATGGACTTAACGTGGACTTCTTGGTCGTCCTTCATAACGTACCAAACAATTTTCCCATCGCTGTAAATATCTTGTCCCATCAGTTGCAGATGGAACTTATTTCCAGCAAGGGTCAATTCACCCGTTCTGGTGTCATTCACCTTGGCTTCTTTGTTCTCGAGCGTGTAGCTAAAACTGACCTGAATGTCTTTGTAGCTGCCGTTTGTTGTGCTTACGGCTTTAAGTATTGATGCGGCTTTCTCGTCATCTTGGCCAAAAACAGCCAAGGGTAAAAGGGCAATGAAAAGGATCTTTCTAAACATGATTAAATTTCTCAACTATGGTTTTGCAACTTTTGTTCCAAACTCATTTCATCTTGTATAAGCACTTGTCGCGCCTTACTTCCTTCAAACGGGCCGATGATTCCCGCAGCTTCCAATTGATCAATAATTCTGCCAGCTCTGTTGTAACCGAGCTTTAGTCTTCGTTGTAGCAAAGATGCTGATCCTTGCTGATGCTGAACCACAATGTGAGCAGCTTCATTGAAAAGCGCATCGCGGTCGCCAGGATCCATCGCTCCGTATTCTCCACTACCACTACTTTCATCAATGAATTCAGGCAATTCGAACGCGAATGGATAAGCCTGTTGATTGCCAATGAAATCCACCACTTTTTCCACTTCGGGCGTATCTATGAATGCGCACTGAATACGGATCATGTCATTTCCGGTAGACATCAACATGTCTCCTCTTCCGATCAACTGGTCAGCTCCACCTGCGTCAAGAATTGTCCGTGAGTCAATTTTAGACGTAACGCGGAAGGCAATTCTCGCTGGAAAGTTCGCTTTGATCGTTCCAGTGATGATATTCACGGAAGGGCGCTGCGTAGCTATGATCAAGTGAATACCAATAGCACGCGCCAATTGCGCCAAACGGGCGATAGGCGTTTCCACTTCCTTACCCGCAGTCATGATCAGATCCGCGAACTCATCAACCACCAGAACGATGTATGGTAAGAATTTGTGTCCTTCTTTCGGGTTCAACCTTCGGGCAATGAACTTAGCGTTGTATTCTTTTAGATTTCGGCACTGCGCATCTTTCAGAAGATCGTAGCGATTATCCATCTCTAAGCAAAGAGAATTCAGCGTGGTAACTACTTTCTGCGTGTCGGTGATAATTGCTTCTTCAGTATCTGGCAATTTGGCTAGAAAGTGACGCTCAATCTTGTTGAACAGCGTTAGCTCTACCTTTTTTGGATCCACCAATACGAACTTGACCTGCGCTGGGTGTTTTTTGTAAAGGATGGAAGCGAGAATACAGTTCAATCCTACCGATTTACCTTGTCCTGTAGCTCCAGCCATCAGAAGGTGGGGCATTTTAGTAAGGTCCGTTACGTAGGTTTCGTTAGAAATCGTCTTTCCTAACGCAATAGGTAACTCCATTTTTGAGTGTTGGAACCTCTCTGAACTCAACACGGCTTTCATCGAAACGGTATCAGGGTTCAAGTTCGGTACCTCAATACCGATTGTTCCTTTACCTGGAATTGGCGCAATGATTCTGATTCCTAAAGCAGAAAGGCTCAGTGCAATGTCGTCTTCTAGGTTTTTGATCTTCGAAATTCGAATTCCGGGAGCTGGAACAATTTCATAAAGCGTAACGGTTGGACCGATGGTAGCTTTGATCCTTTCAATCTCAATATTGTAATTTTTGAGGGTTGAAACGATTCGGTTCTTGTTCGATTCAAGTTCTTCCTGATCTACCGATATTTCGCCTTTTCCGTAGGCTTCCAAAAGATCTAACGGAGGTTTTTTGTAGTTGCTGAGGTCGAGTGTCGGGTCGTATTCTCCCATACCTTCTCCGTCAGATTCAGCAACGGTTTCTTCTTCAACTGCAACCGTTTCAATGTCGAATTGAACATCTTCCAATAACGGACTTGCATCTAGCGTTGGAGCGTCAATAATCATCGGTCGTTCGAATGGAACGGATGTTTCCAACTTCAATTCAGGCTCTGCTTTTGGTTCTTCCTGAACTGGAGGCCGTTGTTTGAATACCGTTTCCTTCAGATCCAGCTCATTGGTTTTGATGGTCACATCTGCAACTGGCTCAAAATCATCATCGTCTTTTTCCACTTTATTATCAGCAGATGCTACATCTTGAGGCTTGGCTGCGAAAAGTGCTTTGATGCTATCAACGGATAGATTGAAAACAACAGCAGAATAAACTGCAGCCATGAAGAGAAGGAGCAGAGCGGTGCCAGCAGAACCGATCAGACTTGTTGTCCATCTGTTCAGTTGAAATCCCAACGCGCCTGAAAGGACAAAGTTTTCCAAGAACAGAAAACCCATCGCCAGCGGCAACACGTAAAGGAAGAACAGGGAATGTTTGATTGATTTTCCTATCGGAAGGATGCTTCTGCGGAACAGAATTTTCAAGCCTACCAACATCAATAGAAACGGAAATAGAAAAGCAGCAATTCCGAACCAGTTGTAAATGAACTTCTCGGCTACCGCAGCACCGAATTTTCCCATGATGTTATTGACGTTGGTGCTAGGGTCGGCCAGCGTTTCAGCGAATTCCTGAAGTTCGCTCTGATCGGTAAAACCATCGATGAGGTACGAAATGAACGAAAGCACCAGAAAGAGGGAAACGATAACGAAGAAAAGCCCCGTAATGGTACGGGTTCTCGAATCGCCTAAAAACTCAAGAAGGCCATTTTTATTTCCCTTCTTGGCATTAGATGAATCCTTTTTTGAAGTTGATTTTTCCTGTTTTTCAGCCATTCCTCCCGCGAACTCAAATGTAAGAAAAACCCCAACAAGCAAGCTGCGGGGTAATTCGCTACAACGTGGTCAGTTTGAACTTATTTCGGCTTAGAAACTTTGGAAAATATCAGCCATTTCTTCTACCGTAATGGGTTGATATTCCTTGGTGATGATGAAATCTTCCTCTGGATAGGTTTCTTGGACAACAGAAGTGGCGATCATGTGCATGTCAATGTTGAACTTATTGACCTTCGCTTCCATCAGAACACCACTTATTTCGTAGAATGGCGTACACCAGTTCGGGTCTTTGATGCCAATATCGTTGGTGTAAAAGATGCTGTAATTCTTGGCGCTATCATTTTCAAAGGTCACTAACGCGTGATGGCAGATATAACCAGCAATAACCTTGGTGCTATCCGTTGGCGTGATTTTCATGCCGGCCGGCTTCTTGCCGTACTCCTCCATGATCTCTACACTATCCATTTCCAAACCCGAATATTTATTCGCGATCCGGACAAGATGCGTGACTTTTTTCTGCTTGTTGTCTGCTAAAAGTGATGTGCTGAAAACAGCCATGGAAGTTTTCAATTCATTCAACGTGTTGTTGTCTTTGAATTTAAAACTCATTTCCCGTGGGAACATGGACGTGAAAATATTGTCGTCATCAAACTGAGGGTAAGTCAGTTGATACACGATTTTACCTTCAGTTATAATATCAACACCAGATTCCGTTTTGGGACCCGATTGACATCCTACGAAGAAAATAAATGCAACTATCGGAGTGCCGAAAAGTATGCGTTTAAGTAATTTTTTTTTCAAACGAATTCACTTTTAAGTGTTTCGTCCAAGTTCCTGGTTTCCTGCGCAAGGTAGTAAGTAGATCGGTTTGTAAAAGAATCGCTTACAAATATCTGCGTGTAATGCGTACCTGCTCCAAAGCTACACTTGCTGTGCTTATACAGCTAGTGATAACCTAAGGTTTCAAGCATTCCTTTATAACCCTGTTCTTCTGAGAAAAGTTCGGATACGATCTGGCCTTCATCATCTTTATATATCACAATTTGCTTGGGTGAAGGGATGAGGCAATGTTGGATCCCTCCATAACCGCCAAGCGCATTCTGATAGGCTCCAGTATTGAAAAAGCCAATGTAAAGTGGTTTATCTTTTCTGAATTCTGGCAGATAGATATTATTCACGTGGGCTTCCACATTATAATAGTCCTGACTGTCGCATGTCAAGCCACCAAGGTTTACGCGCTCAAACGGGCTGTCCCAACGATTTACGGCAAGCATTACAAATCGTTGATTGATGGCCCAAGTATCAGGCAGCGTGGTGATGAACGAACTATCGATCATGTTCCACCATTCCACATCATTTTGCCTTTTTTGATCAATGATGGAATATATGGCGGCACCACTTTCGGCAACCGTATAACTGCCGAATTCGGAGAAAATGTTCGGAACCGGAACATCTTCTTTTTCGCAGAAATCCTTTATCTGTCTGATTATTTCGTCTGACAAATACTGATAATCAAACTCATCGGCCAAGGAATGTTTGATCGGGAATCCACCACCAATATTCAGCGAATCCAATGTTGGACACTCCTTTTTCAGGTCGCAATAAACACGAAGGCATTTCTGCAATTCGTTCCAGTAATAGAGACTGTCCTCAATTCCATTGTCGATAAAGAAGTGAAGCATTTTCAGTTTGAACAGCTTCTCTTTTCGAAGCACATTCATATAGTAATCCTGAATTTCGCGATGACGGATTCCTAAACGTGCCGTGTAATAGTTCGACTGTGGCTCTTCGCCCGTGGCAATTCTAATTCCAACGTTGCATTCGCGTTTTACCAATGGGCGGAAACTGTCTAGCTCCGTTAGGTTATCGAGAACAGGAAGGCTGTTGAATCCATCATTGATCAGTTGCGAGATCAGTTCAACGTATCGGTCGCGCTTGTAGCCGTTGTGAACAATGAAGTTGTCTTTGCTTATCCTGCCTTGTTCATACAACTTATGCAAAATGTAGATGTCGAAAGCGGAAGATGTTTCAAGATGAATGTCATTCTTCAATGCTTCGTTCAGTACGTACGAAAAATGTGAGCTCTTAGTGCAATAGCAATACGTGTATTGGCCCGTGTAATCGTACTTGGACATCGCATTACGGAAATAGCCCTTTGCCCGTTGGATCTGTTCCGATATTTTAGGTAAGTAACTCAGTTTCAGCGGAGTTCCGTACTGCTCAATAATGGCCATCAGGTCAATGCCGTGGAACTGAAGTTTGTTGTCAACGACCTCAAATCCTTCTTGTGGAAATTCGAAAGTCTGCTCAATAAGGTTGTAATAGTTGTTCTCCATTTTCGGGCGCTAAAGATGCAATTGATTTGTCAGTTCGAGCGGATGGCCCATTAATTCTCTGTTCATTTTCGATAAGGTTCTCATTTATAACTCCTTTCCCTAACTCGCAGAAGACCCTGTACTTCAGATACCTTTGTACTATGATAAGAGAGATAGAGAATATTGAATTGAAATTTTTGACGGTGGATGACTATCAGGAATTGAAGTCTGCCATGATTGATTCCTACACGAGTATGCCCAACTCTATATGGTCAGAAAAACACATCAAGTCCTTAATTGAGAAATTCCCTGATGGGCAAGTTGTAATAAAGGTGAACGGCCATTTGGCTGGTTGCGCGCTCTCCATTATCGTTGATTACAACAGTTTTGACGCCAATCATACATACAAAGACATCACAGGAAATTACACGTTCAGTACGCATACTGATAAGGGCGATGCGCTTTACGGAATCGATGTGTTCATTCATCCAGATTATCGCGGACTCCGATTAGGAAGGCGTTTGTACGATTATCGAAAAGAGCTTTGCGAGCGGCTGAATCTTCGCGGAATTGCCTTTGGAGGACGCATTCCGAATTATCACAAGTATGCGGATAAGATGTCGGCCAAGGAATACATCGAAAAAGTGAAGCGTAAAGAGATTGATGATCCGGTTCTCAATTTTCAAATGTCGAACGATTTCCATCCACATAAGATCCTGAAAGGATACTTGGAAGGAGATCAGGCATCGAACGAGTATGCCGTTCTGCTAGAATGGGACAACGTTTATTACGAGAAGAAAAGCATAAGAGCCGGTGCGAACAAAAAGATCATTAGGCTTGGATTGGTGCAATGGCAAATGCGGCTCTATGCCGATTTTGACGAGCTGATGCAGCAAGCAGAATACTTCATCGATGCTGTTTCGGGCTATCGTTCTGATTTCGCCCTGTTTCCCGAGTTTTTCAATGCGCCTTTAATGGCAGAGAATAACCATCTGTCAGAATCGGAAGCTATTCGCGAATTGGCCAAGCACACTTCGCGCATCGTTCAGAAATTCTCCGAACTCGCTATTTCCTACAATATCAACGTCATTACTGGCAGTATGCCCGAAATAAAGGACGATCTGCTCTACAACGTGGGCTACCTGTGCAGACGCGATGGCACGATGGAGCGTTACGAAAAACTGCATGTAACGCCCGATGAAGCAAAAGTTTGGGGTATGCAAGGCGGACACGAACTGAAAGCTTTTGATACCGATTGCGGCAAGATCGGTATTCTGATCTGCTACGATTCGGAGTTTCCGGAGCTGAGCCGATTGTTGGCAGATGAAGGCATGGATATTCTATTCATCCCGTTCCTTACCGATACTCAGAATGGTTATTCTCGCGTTCGAAACTGTGCGCAAGCTCGTGCCATAGAGAACGAATGCTACGTTGCAATTGCTGGTAGTGTTGGCAATTTGCCTAAGGTGCACAACATGGACATCCAGTATGCCCAATCGATGGTTTTTACGCCATGCGATTTCTCGTTTCCGGCCAACGGAATAAAAGCAGAGGCAACTCCGAACACCGAGATGATCCTAATTGCCGATGTGGATATCGATTTACTGCGCGAACTCAATCAGTTCGGTAGCGTGCGCAATCTGCGCGATAGGCGGAAGGATATTTTTGAGTTGAGAAAGAGGTAGAGACGCAATGCTTTGCGTCTCTTTGATGGCGCGTTTCGGGTTTCCATAATTAGGGTTGGTGCAGGCATGCGTTTTGTAAACGCGCGCCATCGGATTTTGGAGGAGGGTGTACAGCAGTTAGCGGTGTTGTAGTTGGCTTTCCCTTTGATCATCGGTGTGTTTGTCAATCACCTGATGGACTTCTCTTCACTGGTGCAACCTATAAAAAAGCAATCGTCCTTTAATTTTCAAACAAAGTTTATTCCGATGAAAATTCTCTATTGAAAAATCGTCATAATTGTTTTTAGGAGTGGGATAATTCAATTCAAAGGTCTCATCTACAACCAACTCCATTGGTCGATTCCCGTGAATATTAAATTGCAAGACCCATAACGATATTGTGATCAATTTTTTGGAGCTTCCCCGCCCGTCCCAATTCCCTCTCGAGTAAATCAATGTCAACGTGTCTGAGCGTAAAGCATCATATACGCTATGGAATTTGTCTGAGTTAAATGGATAGTCTTTCCACGAATCGATTTGATGTTTCTGTTTGAGATTGAACTCGGATGATCTTGGCGGATAAGAATGCAACAGCAACAGCCTGCCGTTGGAATATCCCGCAAAATGGCTATTCCGTTCTAATGCCGAATAAACCTTACCCGATTTTTCCATCACTAATCTTGTGGTGTTGTGGTAGTCAGATTCATGCTCACAACAAGTGGATTGTAAGGTGTACAGCCTTTTCTTATGAACGAAAAAATCATTTATAGAAGATGTCTTGTGGGTTTGGCTGCCATCCTCCACATCCTTTATCTTCATTTTATTGGTCATTTTGACCTTTACGTAGAATCTTCCGGTAGCTGATTGACCAATATCCTGACCGTCAATTCGAAGTTTGGCATCTTCCGACATAGTGTGGGCCAAAATCAGCTCTTTGCGATGCGTTGTGAACTTAATGTCCGTAAAGTAACCGCTGGACATCGTCAAATAATCGAAGTGGCGTACATACTCTCCGCTTAAAGTCAATTGGACCAACGACCAGCCTTTCGGCCAGTATTCGTTTTCCTTACGAAGAATCACGGTCTGGTTGATGGTGGTGATTCCGTTGTTGGAATACTCCTTAAAACTGGGAACAACCACATATATCTGATTGTCTCTGAAAAAGAAAGGAATTAGCCCACTAATTTTCTCATGAAAGTTGAAGTGCCCTAATTCTTGAACAGAATCCTTTTTTAATCGACCTAAGACCAACGATGGCTCCTCCTTCACTTGATAAAGCAAATGACCACTATCGGCATTGTAGGAATGTACATACAAGGAGTCTGGGGTAGTAAAAACTAGTTCCTGTGCATGACATGTTCCACTGAGCACAGACAAGAAGCCAAGGCATAAATCGAAGAAGTAAGAAATCAACCTTTTCATAGCCTAATTATCTGAGAGGAACCATAATAATGTTCATTTTTCAAGGTTGTGATGTTCTTTGATGAAGGCGAACTGTCTTGATTTTGGAGATTTTAAGTGTTCCCTTTCTAGATTTCACTTTACATCGCAACCATAACATGTTTGCATGTGTGCGCCTCCCAACGGTAGGCACTAATAATTCAAGCCAAGCAGATACTTTATAAGTGTTACGAGTTCCGTCTATTCCCAAAGTGATAGTCCCGCTCAAGGCATTACCTTCCTCGTTGTAGAAACGAACACGCTGCTCTAGAAAAGTTAATCTATCTGTAATGGTTAAATCCTTAATGGAAACAAGCCAAGGATTTCCCCAAGCTACGGTGCTGTCCTCATAAACAAACATTGCCAAAGCGGGCTGGTCTAGAATTGCCTGCACGATTTTCGAGATCTCCGAATTTGATTGTGTCAATTGTGTGACATGAGCCAAAGAATCCATTGAAAAATAGGCATCCGCTATTTTTTCGACATTTTGAGGAATTCCTCTCTGAGTACCCGCCTTCCAATTGGAATTTTCTAAAACCCTTTCCAGCTCTTTTTCATAGTCTTTGTGAGAACCTCTTACCATTTCCAAGTTTGCAGGGGTTCCATCCTTAGTTACAATCAATTTGAACAGTACCTTTTCGTCTTGGACATTGCGAATAGTCGCCATGGCAGGACATCTTATATCCCTTGCTAAAAACGAAAGCAATTTATCATCTCCTGTCTCTCCATTGTCTGCCTTAAATTGTGGAGGGTCTTCAACAATCCACTTATAATTAGGATTACCTTCATTATCTTCTTCAGGAATCTTACCGAATTCAATATCGAAGTTCAATTTCGTCAGAACAGGCTTACACCTTTTATCTCTGTAATACTCCCATTCACCAGTCATTACTCCATCTGTGTATTGACCAATTGCAAATAGTGTATCGCTTTTCACGTCATAGAACTCAAACTTACCGTGTTCAATAAATGGATCAATGGAATTATATTCTCCTACCAAGACCCTATTGCCCGCCACATCAGTTTCGGACACTTTATAAGAGAAATTCCCCTGTTTTTCAATTTGCCTTATGAATACTGCCTCAGTCTCTGTAACTACTTGCCAGTTTTTATTCAGGAATTGCATGGTCGTATCCTGACCATGGACTTCGACAGTTAGACAAACGAAAAGAAGGAAAAGGGAAATATATTTTGCCATGGCTTTTTTCAATAATGCTTGCTTGTAACCTATGTAATCAACAGACTGAGCTTCATTTGCTGTTATTACCGCCAACTTATGGCCAAGACAACCCAAGTTGCTATGGCCAGATTTGTTTCTCCCAATATTACCCAACCCGATTCGTCATTCCAACAATAAAAAAACCGACACGCAATCGCGTGGCGTCCTTCTGCGTATATGGCTTAGGTGTGTGGCTACAGTCAGGCTATAAATTGCTCTTCTGAGCATCCAAGTTTGTGTCTTTCAGATGAAAATTGCTGTATTTAACACCTACCTTTCAGTTCGGAACGTCAAAATTGCACTTCGGAACACAAAAGTTTCGGTTCAGAACATGAAAATTGCTCTTTTAGACAGCAAAATTGGTGTCCTGAACACCAATTTGGACGTTCAGAACACCATTTTGGGGAAGGAGTAACGAAAAGTTGAACATGTCGGCTACATGTTCAACATATGAGCTCAGATGGCAAATAGTTGGAATGAAAACTTCAGCATCTGAAGTCAGATGTTCTTCCTATGAATCGGTATCGGTAAAAGTTGAATCCACATCTATTCAATTTGAATCCGAATTGTCAAAAGTTGAATCCAAATGGTCAACAATTGAATCCAACTACCGGACTTTTCAATCTCTCGGCAGAAAAACCTCTGCCATCATGCATCTGGCACTTCCTCCGCCCAATGTTTCAATTGTATTGAGCGAACTGTGCAGAATGCGGTTGGTCTTTTGGATGGTGGCGATCTGCTCGGGTGTGAGGCTTTCGTAGGCCTGTGTTGACATGACCATGATTTTTTCTCCAGCCGAATTTACCACCTGAAGCATATTTCCGGCAAAGCTCGATTTCTGCGTTTCGCTAATGTATAAGATGTCTTTGTCTGTTTGCTGCAAGGATTTGACAACTGCTTTACGCTCCGCTTCATCTTTAATGCTGTCGGCACAAAGAATAGCAATTTCCTCACCCACGCTCATCATCACATTGGTGTGATAGATAGGAAGGAGTTTTCCATCAACCTTTTGCAGAGCGTGAAAGATGACTGTTTTGTAGCCCGTGATTTCGGCCCATTCTTCCAATATTTCCGAGTTTGTTCGTTGCGACAAGCACGCGTAGGCTACCATGTTTTCGCGGTCAAGCACCAAACTTCCTGTTCCCTCCAAAAAATGTCCATCAGCTTCGGCATCCGAAAAATCAATGACGCGGTCAATTTCGAATCCTAGATCTTCTAACGATTCTAGAATATCCATGCGTTTTTCCCATCTGCGGTTTTCGGCAAACATCGGATAAAGGATTACCGACTCATCTTGATGAAACGAAACCCAGTTGTTCGGAAAAATACTGTCGGGCGTGCACGGTTCAAGCGTGTCGTCTACCACTATTACATTCACGCCTGCTGCACGCAGTTGTTCCACCAGTCCGTCAAATTCCTTTAACGCTTGTTGCTGAGCAGAATCGTTCGTCAATCCATCAACCTGTTGTTGGTAGTGATTGTCCTTGGCCGTTTCGGTATTCATGGCAAATGCCATAGGCCGAATCATTAATATGTTAGATGTGTTCTGTGCTGGCATTTATGTCTATTTTGAAAAATCCTCCGCCTCGTTCCTCAGCACCTCCTTTAAAAGGAGGACCGATACCCTTCCCCCTTCAAAAGGGGGTGGCGTAAAAGTGGAGCTTGCTGAACTTTTATGACAGGGGATTTTCATCATATATCCTCCCGTTGCAATGGCATACTCATGCAATGCGTGCCACCTCTTGCTCTAGAAAGTTCTGCCGATGGCAAAATGATCAGCGTATCTCCGGTGATCACGTCATCCAGTTTTTCGCCAGCGTCCATTCTTGCGTTGAAATCTTCGGCACGTATGATCTTGAATCCTCGCTTTTGAAGACTGGCATTAGTATATGTGTTCCTGTCATAACCAATGATCACACCTTCTCGAATAGCCAAGAAGTTGCAGCTATCGGTCCATTGCTCACGCTCAGTAAACGGGAATTTTCCATTCGCATTCGGAATGATATTCACCTTTTTGCAACCGAAATCCACCTTGCTCACTTCAGCCAACAGGTCATCCAAATAGTCGAATTCTTTCACTTCCACCTTAAAACCGTCAGCCTTTTTCTTGCGGATGAATTGCGTGACGTAAACCTGCTCTTCGGGTGTTTCCATCTCATCATCCAGCATGCGTCTGAAGTCAATTTCTTCCTTCGATAGCGTGATGGCATCGCGTGTGAATGGCGCATACATCACCCAGGTATCGCGCTTTATCATGGTAAAGATCGTGTCGATGTGCATATAGGCACGTTCCGAAGGGATGTTCACCACCGATACCTTATCAACCAGATTCTTACTGAATAGCTGGGTCGTTAACTGATGGATGGCATTTTGCGTTGTCCGAGCACTCAATCCCACAAGTAAATGCCGCGGGCTTACCATCATCACATCGCCACCTTCAATACTCACTTCCTGCCGCTCTTTGTCCAACGAGTCGGTCAAGAAATAATATTCGTTGTCCTCCAGTTCTATGACGCGGTCAGAAAACTGGTATTTATCCCAGTTCGCCTCATCGCCAAACAAGTAGAAATAAGCGATGTATTTGATCAGCAGAGCTTCTCGCGTTCTGCCTTTTTCCGCAGCTTTTATCAATAGCAGATGGTCATTTATCACAATGCCGATGTCGCGCGTAAAAATGAAATTCGGAAGTGGCGCAAACAGATAATCTTCTTCGCCTTCGTAGATCCAAACGCCAGAGATCAAGGTTCGTGTCAGCGTTTCCGAATCCATCTTCATGAGCAGCATCTGCGTTTCAAAGTCACACTTTTCCATCGCGCACACGGCCGAAACCAGCAGCTGCTTGGCCAGATCGTCCTTCAACACCTGCATTAACAAGTGTTCTGCATCCAACACCTTATCTGATTTCAGATAACCGTCCTTCGTTGGCTTAAAGAAGTCAGGGTCATTCTTATCCCTTGTACGCATCACTTCTGGGTGCAAAAACCACAGCAGAACGCTCAGATACTCGTTGTATTCCTCGCGCATCTTTTCCAGATAAACGATGTCGTCATACAGTAGATCTTCCATCATTCTTGGCGCAATTTTGCCAATTCCAGCATCAGGGCTGTGAATGATCAATCGTTGAAGTGTTCCCACTTCAGAAGAAACTCGAATATTCTTACTCATATCGCAGAGAATTAAGCTGCGAAGTTAGCACTTGGCAGGAGTTCAAGGTTTGATGTTCAACGTTCAATGTGGATCAACTTTGAACCTTTAACCGTGAACATTGAACTATTCCTAACTCCCTATTCCTAGTTTTGCAGAAAATACGATCACGTGAGCAATACATTGACCCAGCACATTCAGAAAGCGATCTCCAACCTATATGGTACGGAGCTAGGTGAGGAACAGATCCAACTTCAAAAGACCAGAAAGGAATTTGAAGGCGATATGACCTTGGTGGTGTTTCCGCTTTTGCGCGTTTCCAAAGGTTCTCCCGAACAAACAGGGCAGCAAATTGGAGAAGCATTAGTTGCGGCTGTTGATCATGTCGAAAGTTTCAACGTCATCAAAGGCTTTCTCAATCTTTCGTTCACTGCCAGTTATTGGTTGGATAAATTGACCGAAATGCAGGCATCCGAAGCTTACGGTTTCCGAGCCAAAGGCGAACACAGCCGAAACGTGATGGTTGAGTATTCTTCACCGAACACAAATAAGCCGCTTCATTTGGGACACATCCGAAACAACCTTCTCGGTTATTCGGTGTCGGAAATTTTGAAGGCCAACGGCCACACGGTACAGAAGGTGCAGGTAATTAACGACCGCGGCATCCACATCTGCAAAAGCATGTTGGCTTGGCAGAAGTTTGGTAATGGCGAAACGCCACAATCTTCTGGATTGAAAGGCGATAAGCTGGTTGGGAAGTATTACGTTGAGTTTGATAAACGATACAAAGCTGAGATTGCAGAACTTATCGAAGCAGGAAAAACCAAGGAAGAAGCCGAAGCGCAAGCACCTATTATAATAGAAGCGCGCGAAATGCTTTTGAAATGGGAAGCAGATGACGCGGAGGTCCGCGAACTTTGGTCTACCATGAACGCTTGGGTTTACGAAGGCTTTGATGCTACCTACGATCGCTTAGGAGTTGACTTCGACAAACTCTACTACGAAAGCAATACCTATTTAATAGGTAAAGAATTGGTGGAAAGTGGAGTGGAGGACGGTATTTTCCAGAAGCGCGAAGATGGATCTATTTGGTGCGACCTGACGGCTGATGGCATGGACCAGAAACTTCTGCTTCGATCCGATGGCACGGCAGTTTACATGACACAGGATCTTGGCACGGCCAAACTCCGTTACACCGATTGGCCAGCGCTCAATCAACTTATATACACGGTAGGAAACGAACAGGATTATCACTTTAAAGTGTTGTTCCTCATTCTCGGTAAACTCGGTTTCGAATGGGCCACAAACTGCTATCACCTTTCTTACGGAATGGTCGATCTTCCATCGGGCAAAATGAAATCGCGCGAAGGAACTGTGGTTGATGCCGATGATCTGATGGATGAAATGGTGGAAACCGCTAGAGCTCAATCTGAAGAAAAAGGCAAATTGGATGAAATGACTTCGGAAGAGGCAAGTACGCTCTTCGAAATGTTGGGGCTTGGTGCGCTTAAATACTTCATGCTCAAGGTCGATCCGAAAAAACGCATGCTATTCAATCCAGAAGAAAGTATTGACATGCAAGGCAATACAGGGCCGTTTATCCAATACACGCACGCAAGGATAAAATCGGTGTTGCGAAAAGCGAATGCAGCAGATGTTTCCGTCCCAAATTTGGATGCCATCAATGAAAACGAGCGCTCACTTATTCGTTTGCTCCATCAATTCCCTGAAACGGTTATGTTGGCAGGAGATGAATACAGTCCAGCGGTAATTGCCAATTACACCTACGAGTTGGCCAAGGAATACAGCACGTTCTATCATGAATGCCCTATTCTGATTGAAGAAGATGGCAATGTGAAAGCCTTACGCTTGGTCATTTCGGCTTTAACAGCCCAAGTTATTCAGTCATCCATGCGATTGCTTGGAGTAACAGTTCCAGATAGAATGTAAATTGGCAATACTGATTCAGTACTTATATTTTTACAGCTTCAAATCACAAGTAAATGTTCGAGAATTTAACGGAGAAGTTTGACAGGGCGTTCAAAACGCTGAAAGGAGAAGGCCAGATCACTGAGATCAACGTGGCAGAGACGATGAAAGAAGTAAGGCGCGCCTTGCTCGATGCGGATGTCAACTTCAAGATTGCCAAGGAATTTACCGAAAGGGTTAAGCAAAAAGCGCTCGGGCAAGATGTGTTAACGGCCGTGAAGCCAGGTCAACTGATGGTGAAGATCACCAAAGATGAATTGGCCGAACTCATGGGCGGAAAGTCGGTGGATGTTAATCTTGAAGGCAAACCTTCTGTTATCCTGATTGCTGGTCTTCAAGGTTCGGGTAAGACCACGTTTTCTGGTAAACTGGCGCTTTTCCTAAAAAGCAAACGGCAGAAAAATCCGTTGTTGGTGGCCTGCGATGTTTATCGTCCGGCTGCTATCGAACAGTTAAAAGTGCTTGGAGAGCAAGTAGGAGTAGCTGTTTACACCGAGGAAGGAAACAAGAATCCGGTTTCCATTGCTGAAAACGCCATCAAGTACGCAAAAGCGAATAACCATAATGTGGTGATTGTGGATACTGCTGGTCGTTTGGCTGTGGATGAGGAAATGATGAACGAGATCGATCGCGTTCATAAGTCCATCAAGCCACAGGAAACACTTTTCGTGGTCGATTCCATGACAGGACAAGATGCCGTGAATACGGCCAAAGCCTTTAATGACCGATTGAATTTTGATGGCGTTGTCCTCACCAAATTGGATGGAGATACTCGCGGTGGAGCTGCGCTTTCCATCCGTTCGGTGGTCAATAAACCGATCAAGTTTGTCGGTATTGGCGAAAAACTCGAAGCACTCGACATTTTTCACCCAGACCGTATGGCCGACCGTATTCTTGGTATGGGCGATGTGGTTTCACTTGTTGAGCGTGCTCAAGAGCAGTTCGATGAAGAGAAAGCACGACAACTACAAAAGAAGATTGCCAAGAACACGTTTGACTTCAACGATTTCCTAGATCAGATCAATCAGATCAAGAAGATGGGTAACGTAAAGGATCTGATGGGAATGATTCCTGGAATGGGAAAAGCCTTGAAAGATGTAGAGATCGGAGATGATGCGTTCAAACAAGTTGAAGCGATCATTGGGTCAATGACTCCGCTTGAGCGTGAAAATCCTGCACTCATCAACGGAAGCAGAAGAAAACGAATTGCTGATGGAAGTGGGTCAACAATTCAGGACGTAAATCGATTGTTGAAGCAATTTGAAGAAAGCCGAAAAATGATGCGCATGTTCTCCAATAAGGGCAACATGAAAAACATGATGCGCAATATGCCATTTGGAAATCGCTAATGTTTTGTTGAAATTAGTGATGTCAATTGCTGTTTTTTACGGTTAATTGTCGATAATTTTAACAATAGTTGAAAACAATTACGTGAAACACGTAGGAAATGTGCATTTGATGTTATAAATTTGGTGTCATAATCTATTTGGCCGTGCTGCTTGACGGAAAAAAAATATCAGACCAGATCAAGGTCGAATTAACTGAACAAGTAAAGACTCTTGTATCAGAGGGACATCGGCCCCCACATTTAGCAGCAATACTTGTAGGAAATGATGGGGCCAGTGAAACCTATGTTGCCAGTAAAGTAAAATCTTGCGAGCAGATAGGATTTGGTTCTACGTTGGTCAGATTACCCGCAGATGTTTCTGAAGAGCAATTGCTTTCAGAGATCCGAGCCATCAACCTAGACGAAAACATTGACGGTCTGATTGTCCAACTTCCGTTACCTAAGCACATTGATGAGCAAAAAGTGACCGAAAGTGTGAGTCCAGAAAAAGACGTGGATGGATTTCATCCGGTAAACGTTGGCAAACTGGTTCTTGGACTTCCAACATTCGTTTCTGCCACTCCAAAGGGAATTATAGAGTTGCTGAAACGCTACAATATTGAAACAGCAGGAAAGCATTGTGTGGTGCTAGGAAGAAGCAATATCGTTGGTACTCCAATGGCAAATTTGCTCAGCCGTAATAGTTATCCTGGAAATTGTACTGTCACTCTTTGTCATAGTAAAACCAGCAATCTGGCAGAATTTACAAGGTCTGCAGACATTCTAATTGCTGCCCTTGGCAAGGCCGAGTTTGTAACTGCAGACATGGTTAAAGATGGTGCAATTGTGGTTGATGTTGGTATTACACGAGTTGAAGACGCAACCAATCCACGTGGTTACGTGTTAAAAGGAGACGTAGCCTTTGAGGAAGTGAATCGTAAAGCATCATACATTACCCCAGTACCTGGAGGAGTTGGTAGAATGACGATAGCCGCATTGCTACAAAACACATTACAAGCAAGAATAAGTAGAATCAAACCCAATAAATTTCATCATCATGTCAGTTAAAGTCAAACTCAAAAACAGAGAGGACAAGTACGTAGTGCTTGACCAAAAGGTCTATGATGACATTCAGGGCAATGAATACCTGATGTCCATCAAGTTTCTAGACAACCTAAGGGCTCACTCAAATGGTTATGGCGTTTTTCAACGTTGTATCACCACGAAAAAAGGCCCTGTTTATGAAACTATCTATTTGCATAAATATGTAGCTGAAAAGTTCATTACACGACCAGAAAGCGACAGAAAACTATTTGTTCGTTTTATCGATGGGGATGTTCTGAATGTTCAGCTAGATAATTTGGAGTGGGTCACGATGAATACATTGAGACGAGAAATGAAAAACTTTAAGAGCAAGTCTGGTTACAGAGGCGTTACTAAAGAGAAAAATCGTTTCAGAGCTGTGATCTATCATGAGCGAAAAGCACACAATCTTGGATTCTTTGACACTGCAGAAGAAGCAGCCAAAGCTTACAATAAGAAATCGATTGAGTTGTTTGGAAAAACAGGAAGCTTGAATAATGTCTAGGCTTTCCTAAAGTTGTTGATGAAAAAGGCGAGGTGAAAACCTCGCCTTTTTTATTTCTTATTCTGAGCTTTTTATCGAAATGTGGAGACTTAGAAAGCTGATCTTATCATCCACTGATTGAATTTCATAACTCAATTTTCGGCCACTTCGCTTGTAAATATCAAGAAGTCCAAGTCCGGCACCACCTTTTTCTGAGTATTCCGAATTGTCCAACTCAGTGCTATAAATGGAACGCATATCGTTATGATCCCAACTATTTATTTTTTCAATCTTAGACTGTAGGTCGCCAATCTTATCGTTTGAAATTCGGTTTCCGGTAATGATGAAAAAATCACCTTCATGCTTACCGATAAGTAGCAGACTAGGATGTGCGTCACCATCTTTTGTTTCAACAGCAGAGTGATTTACAACGTTCTGTAGACATTCAACCAGAATATTAAAGACCCTTTTTCGAAGTCGTTTCTCCTCGCCACTTTGTGCCAGTTTCAATTCAGTGATTGATAATAGTTGCTGAACGGTTGCATCAGTTATGCTATCGCGATAGGCTAAAAGCAACTCATTGTCCGACATCATTCGGTCAATGTCAAAATATTGGTCAATCTTACTCACCTAAGTTTTTTGGTTTGGTGAGGTTTCGTACGCGATACTTGCGAAAAAGTTCGTGTTCAATTGAATTTAGCGGACGTTTGGTTTATGGATACTTTAGCGGAATGAAATTGCTCAAACTTTCAGAAGCCGATCAACGCGAATTGGACCGTGGAATGACCTTGCCTATAATGGAGGAATTCTATACGATACAAGGAGAGGGATTTCACACTGGAAAGGCAGCGTATTTCATTCGTATCGGAGGCTGCGATGTCGGTTGTCATTGGTGCGATGTAAAGGAAAGTTGGGATGCATCGGTCCATCCACTTATTCGAATAGAGCAAGTGGTCAAGAACGCCTTGCAACATCCAGCAAAAACCGTGGTAATAACGGGAGGTGAACCACTTACTTATAATCTCTCAGCGCTTACAGAGATGTTGGAAACAGCTGGCTTTCAAATTCATGTGGAAACATCGGGCGCCCATCCGTTTTCAGGTAAATTTGATTGGGTTTGTCTTTCTCCCAAAAAGAACACGCCACCGCTGCCAGAATATTATGATAAAGCTGATGAACTGAAAGTGATCGTGTATAATCGGCATGATTTTAACTGGGCTAACGAACACGCTAGCGGGGTTTCAGAAAACTGTATCCTTTATTTGCAACCAGAATGGAGCAGGCGAGAAGAAATGATGCCTGTGATAATTGATTTTGTAATGAAAAACCCACGTTGGAACGTGTCTCTACAAACACACAAATACATGAATATCCCGTGAAGTTATTTCGATTCATATTGTTTTCTGTCTTGTTCCTATGCGCAGGTCAAGTGCTGGCGCAGATGGAATACTCTACGCAATCAAAAAAGGCGATCAAGTATTTTGAAGAAGCTTTGAGATTTTACAATGCAAAACGTAGTCAGGAAGCAATCGACATTTTGGAGAAAGCCATTAAAGCAGACGAGAATTTCATTGAAGCACACATGGTTTCTGGCGATTGTTATGCTGATATGGGCGACTTGAAAAGTGCTATCAGTCAGTATCAGAAGGCGGTCGATATAAATTCAGATTTCTTCATTAATTCCTATAAACAATTGGCTGATGCCCAGTTCAGAACGGGCGATTACGCTTCTGCATTATCGAATTACAAGGCGTTTATGACCAAAAAGCGTGTAAATCCTAAGATCAAGGAAGTTGCCGAACGTTATATGAAGAATGCAGAATTCGGAGTTGTGGCAAAGGAAAATGTAATCCCATTCGAACCGATAAATCTTGGCGAAGCGGTCAATTCAGATCAGTACGAATATTTCCCTGTGCTTACGGCAGATGAGCAAACGCTCATTTTTACGCGTAATGAGCGAAGAAGCGCTGGAATGGATTATCAAGAGGATTTTTATGTGAGTGTAAAGGATGGCGATCATTGGAGTACGGCATTGAGCGTTGGTCCTCCCATCAATACAGATGATAATGAAGGCGCTCAAACCATAACTGCCGATGGTCAGCAGTTGTTTTTTATTGGTTGCAATCGAAAAGGAGGAATGGGCAGTTGCGACATTTATCGCTCGCTAAGAAATGGTAAAGATTGGGGCCGACCTGAGAATCTGAGAAGCCCTGTCAATAGCTCAAAATGGGAAACGCAACCAAGTATTTCTTCGGATGGCAAAACACTTTATTTCGTAAGTAACAGGGAAGGCGGATTTGGCGGTTCAGACATATGGGTCACTCACCTCGCTCCCAACAACGAATGGAGCGTACCTAGAAATTTGGGAGATGTGATCAACACTCCCTTTGCAGAAGAAACTCCGTTTATCCATCCAGATGGCAGAACGCTATATTTTACATCAAACGGACATGTTGGAATGGGCGAGAAGGACATTTATATGACCACATTGGGAGATGATGGAAATTGGTCTGAACCTAAAAATTTGGGTTACCCAATAAATACTTGGAATGATGAGCAGGGTTTGTTTGTGGCGGCAAGTGGTGAAAATGCGTACTTCAGTTCTGATAGGGAAGGAGGTTTCGGGAAGCTTGATCTTTATTCTTTTAAACTATATGAAGAAGCGAGACCAACGCGTGTAACGTATGTGAAGGGAAAGGTAACAGACAAGGTTACTGGCAAGCCACTTGGTGCAAAGTTTGAGTTGATCGATCTGGAAACCTCACAAGTAGTAGTGGTGTCAAGTTCAGATAATGTGAATGGCAAATTCCTAGTTACACTGCCTGTAGATCACGATTACGCGCTGAATGTTTCGAAGGACGATTACTTGTTTTATTCCGAGCACTTTTCGCTGCCTAAAGAGCAAGATATTTCTAAACCTTACCGATTAGATGTGCCACTTCAACCCATAAAATTTGGGGAGAAAGTGGTTCTCAAGAACATCTTCTTTGAGACTGCATCGTATGAATTACTGCCAGAATCTACGGTTGAGCTCGATAAGTTGGTGGCTTTTATGAGTAATAATCCGTCTATTCATATTGAAATTGGGGGTCACACAGATGATGTAGGCGAAGCATCAGACAATCAGTTGCTTTCAGAAAACAGAGCGAAATCTGTACGAGCATATTTGATAACGAACGCTATTTCTGCAGACCGTATCCAGTACAAAGGTTATGGCGAAGAGCAACCTGTTGATACGAACGAAACGCCAGAAGGAAGAGCAAATAACAGACGAACTGAATTCAAAGTACTAAGTGGTGAATAGAGTTTTTGTTCTCAGTTTGTTGTTTTTGTTTGTAGTTGATGCGCTTGCCCAGAACGTTAAACATTCCATTTATCTTATTGGAGATGCTGGGAAAGACACTGTTCCTGGGTCTGCACTTCAGATGTTGGAAGATGAGCTGAAGCAACATCAGAACAGTTCTGTTTTCTTTCTTGGAGACAACATTTACCCGGCTGGTCTTGAAGGAAAAGAAGGCGACCGTAAGAAGCATGCTTCCGAGTTGAAGTTGCTTTCGCAATTAGAGCGGACGGTTGGATACGAAGGCTATGTTTTCTGGGTTCCTGGTAATCATGATTGGAAGGCAGGCCGTTGGCAAGGCCACTGGTTGGTTCAGAAAGAAGCCGAATTTGTTGAATCTTTTTACGCTAATAATCACACAATTAAGAACGATTCTGGCCACGTATTCCTTCCTAAAAACGGTCTACCAGGACCAATGCTTGAATCTGTTGAGGAATTTGGCTACGACCTGATAGCTATTGATGTTCAATGGTGGCTTCAAGATCAATTCTTCCATAAGGTTCCGACAGAAAATGGTCTGAACAAGCGAAGAATGGAAAAGCTGTTTTTGGAACGTTTGGACAGCTTGGTCGGAAAATCCAAAGTTGAGGGAAATCTGACGCTTATTGCGGCTCATCATCCGATGTACAGCAATGGTCACCATGGTTCGGCCAAGCAGCCTTTCCGATTTATCCTTAATTGGGTTCCTCCTTTTCAACTCTTTGGATTGATGGGTTTAAATCGGGCGATGGTTCAAGATATTCCGCAACCGCGATACAAACGAATCAGGAATAAGATTCTTAAGGTCTTGAATAATTACGAAGGCTTGGTTTATGTCTCAGGTCATGATCACAACCTTCAGTATCTTAAAAAAGAGAGAAATCATTACCTCGTTAGTGGCGCAGGAAGTAAGCGCTCATCTCTCTCAGGAGATAAATATGGTGCTAAGTTCATGGATGATCAGAATTATGGTTTCATGCGTTTGGATGTGATGGAAGATGGACGGATTCAATGTCATGTTTTCGGTCATACAACTGGAGGAATTCTCTTTTCGTTCTGGTTAGATTGAATTAGCCATTCAGTTAGCAGACTTCATCTGTATTCTTTAATGCGTTGAAGTGTTTTTTTCGAACACGTAAACGTCAAAAATTTGATGGAAATGAGTTGAATCTTTTAGCTCAAATTGTCTCTCAAACGTTTGAAGAAGATTGTTCGATGGAAATACAAATTTCGAATCTGCATCTAGATATATTGTTCGTTGACCATTAGAATTGACTATTTGAGTTGAATCGCGTACTGGGTAAATGCGATTAGCAACGAGGATACTATCAAGCGTGGAAATCGGGTTGCTTTGTTCGAATGGTTGATTATGATAAAACCATTCTCGGTTAAAGTGATATGCGAAGGCCAAGTCAAACAAATCAGGGCAGATGTAAACGTTTGTGTTGTCATCTCTCCATGTCGCAACGTAATCTACTGCAGCCTTTATTTGCCGATTGTTAGGAGGATTGAAGTTCACTGTAGCTATGGAACCAATTACAATCAATAAACCCCCGAGCCACTTCATTTTAGATAGTTCATAAACAAGATCTATCATCCAAGCCACCAATAAGAAAAGCGGAATGGTAATGTATAGAACGTATCGGTCAATGAACATTGGAATATAGTAAATCGAACACAGGAACATGAGTAAATAAGGAACGCAGAACCAAATAGCCAAAGACACGCCAGATCTATCGAAAAATGCTTTATTCAATTGCTGAGACCAGAATAGCTTGGGGGTGAGTGCCATTCCCAACACAATGGACATAGAGATTGAAACCGTGTTCAGGCGTTGGTTAAGCATCAGATTGATTCCGCCATAGATCTCTCCGATGCCAGGTTTGGAAACCCACGTTCCAGCATTCTGTACGTCTGTCAACCGAGTGAGAAATGTGAAAAGGTAAGGTGAATAGCAAACGCAAACGACCATCAACGACACCAAATAACGCTTCCAGTATTCGTGTCGGAAAACAATCAATCCAAGAATTGATTCCACCAAGAGGACATAAAAAGCCGTAAAATGAGAATAAAGAAGAATGATGTTGCAAACGACCAGCCCAACCCAATTCAATTTCTCCGAAGGCCTACTCAAAGTACTCAGAAAATAAAATAGGGCCCAAGCAGTGAACAGACTGAAGAGTGAATACACACGGATTTCATGTGAGAACCGAATGTGATAAGTCGAGAAGATGAACATTCCAGCAGCAATAAGCGCAATTCGCTTATTGAAGAATCGTAGGCCTGTTAGAAAAATGGGAATAACCGTTAGAGCGTTGAGAATAGAGGGGAATAATCTTACTGTTAAATCGTTATTGCCGAAGTAAAAAACGTAGTAGTGTAGCAGAATCTCGTAAAGCGGGGGGTTGTTTCCGCTGCTTAAGTATCGGATGATTGTGACAATATCAAACTGCGCAACATACAACGAGAAAGGCTCGTCTCCCGAAATATCAGTTTCATTAATGTTCAGTATTCGGACTCCAAATGCCAAGGCCAGTAAGGCGAGGCTGAGAATCCAATCAGGAATCTGTTTCATCGAATTCAACTTCATTGAAATTGCTGCACGCCAATATAATCAGGTGGAAAGATAACTTAAGATATCGCAACACCATTTTTACAAGTAGACCATGAGTGAACCTTGGGCCGTGGCTTTTTTATTCCATCAAATAATAGGTTCTTTGTGGCTATGTTGAGAGGATTATTCTTATTATCTATTTACGTCTTCACCGGATATGGATCTGTATCTGCTCAAGTCCTGTTTCAACGTGTTTATGGAGGTAGCGGATATGATTCAGGTTGCGAGGTTATTCCAACATCGGATAACGGATATTTGGTAGCTGGAACTTCCGGTAGTTTCGAGGAGGGGATGAGTAGCCAGATTCTTCTGATTAAGACGGATTTAAACGGGTATGTTGAGTGGAGGAAAACATACGGTGGGCAATATGCAGATGTGGCAAAATCTATGCAAGAAACTGCGGATGGAGATCTCATAATTGCAGGCTTCCAAGAAACCACTTTGAATAGTTATCAATTTAGTGCCTTGAAATTGACTTCGGATGGTGACACCATTTGGTCAAGAAGTTACGGTGGATCACAATGGGATATTTGTAATAAGGTGCTGGCACTTTCAGACGGGGGCTTCGCGCTTTTTGGTCAAACGTACAGCTACGGTGCAGGAGATGGTGATTTTTATCTAGTAAGAACTGATACGGATGGCGACACCCTTTGGACGAAGACTTATGGTGGCGCTGGTTTGGAAAGTGGAGAGTCGATCTCGCTTACGGACGAAGGTGGATTTTATCTGACAGGCTATTCAGAAAGTTATGGAGCTGGTAAAAAAGACGCATATATCATAAAGACAGATGCAGTTGGAGATACTATTTGGACCAGAACATTTGGGAAAGGAGAAGATGAGTATGCTTATGGATCTTGCACAACAAATGACGGTGGAGTCGTAATTGTGGGAGGTAGCTTCAGCAATTCCCCTGACGAAGGTGATTTTATGGTCCACAAACGCAGTGCTTCAGGTGATTCTCTTAGGACCAGGATTGAGGATGGTAGCACGGACGAATACTGGCTTGATGTAATGGAAGATTTTTCAGGAAAATTACTGTTGGCAGGATATGTAGAAGATAGTGAAGTTGGTAAAGAGGATGTAAGAATCATGCGAATTGACCAGAATCTGAATTTTGATGGAATGGCAGCTTCGCGTGGTAGCGCAGAAAACGATAGAGCATTTGACATTAAAGAAACGTACGATAATGCTTACGTCATTGTCGGACTCACAAATGGTTTTTTGAATAGGTATGATGATGTGTACTTGTTTACTGCCGATCACCAAGGAGAGGTGGGCTCTCCTGAGTTGGGTGTGGATGAGATAGTGATTGATGGACAACAGTTTGATGTAATTGTTGCTCCAAATCCAATTTCAGATGGTTTCTCAACTTTGTACATTACGAATTTCATTGGACTTAGGAAATTGATGAAATCTGAGCTGATTGTGCGTTTCTGCAATGTACATGGTCAGATTGTGTTCGAGAAAAGGGTTGAATCTGATGTAGAAAAGCTCAACATGCATATTCCAAATGGCATTTATTTTTACCAACTCGTCAGTGGAAATACAATTCTTGCTACAGGAAAAGCTGTAAAAGTTAATTAAGGATTTAGAAGAATCCGATGATGCTGATGTACGCGCTTTGCGAAGTGCCAATCATCGGAAGGACATAACCTTCAAGATTATTTGTTCCAATTCTCACTTCAACCACCTCTGCAAATCGCTTTCGCAGTTCCAGGCCAAGGTTCCAACTGCCAAAGCCACCGTACGCAAACCGGCCATCGATATAAAATCCCTTGCCTAGTTTGGAATCTGTTCCGATAAAAGCATACGGAATGTAGCCTGGCGCAATTCGATACTGAACGCCTGCATACACGCGCCATTGCTTGGTGCTGTTGATCATATAATGTCCTTCAATCCTCATTCTTCCAGGAACAGTTGTGTTGTAAGAAGATGCAGATTTCTTGGTTGCTAGTCCATTGACAATCGAATCGAGATTGGCTGAAATAATGGAGCCACCATCAGACGGGAAGAGATTGAGGTCAATTCCTTCAAACCTGAAAATGGTATCAAGATCGGTCTGTTTGAGATTCTTAGACCAACGGATAATCCCAAGATCATCTGCCTCAAAACGAATTCCGAACTTTTCTGTGCCGTAACCGATGTTGACGGAGGCACTGAAACCAATGCCATTGGCATCAAAATATTGGGCGCTGGAAAGAGAAGAAGAACGCAAACTTCCGTGTATTTCCCCATCTATGAATTCACCATCTGGATCGGTGTATAATTGTGCTTGGTCAATCTTCAATTGAAGATTTCGTTTGCCTGTAAGTAGCGAAACGCCAAAACCAATATTCCATTTTCCTTTTGGTTTGATGACGTTTTTTAGAATGCCAACTTCATATTGCGTGTACATCAATAAGTTGAGTTCCGTAGGTGCAAGGTCAATTGTTTCGCCTGCAAACATGGCGTTGCCAAAACTCGCTAGATCAAAAAGTGCCTTTGGATAATTTGCGTTGATGTGTGTGCGGTCGGCAACCTTGATGAACCAGCCAATTCCTTTGGTACTGTCTGGAATGTGTTTCGCGAATATGCCGTAGTCAAGATCGGCACCAACACGATTGGATTTCCCATGCAGATTGCTCACTTTCTCTCTCAGGCTGCGACTTAGGAATTTCCCTTGGTATGTGTTCCAAAGAAGATTGCTGGTGATGGCATTGGTGCTAGCCTGATATCTGCCAAAGGCACCCACAGCATATCCACCATCCCAATTAGAGTAAACCTCATTTCTAAACTGAGCACGAGCACCGAAACTCCAAGTTAGAATAACGCAGACGATGATGCTTTTTCTCACAGCGTTGATGGACCAAGGTTAATGTTGAAGTTTCCGGTCAATTTGAGGTCCATGCCATAACTCGCATAAAACTCCATCAACTGTGGTTGATTGGCAGTATTGAATCGAACCTTAAACCGAATTTTTCGGGTTTGTGGAAGCACATTCGAAGTTCTAACAGGAATAGGAATTGTAATGCGAGATTCTAGGGGAGAAATCACTTTGTTCTCAGCGTCAAGAGGAGGAGCAGCAATTGTCGATGGCACGATCAAAGCATCCAACTCTTGTCCAAATTCATCAAGAAGCGTCATTTCTATCATTCCTTCAAGAGGAAAACCATTGGTAGCAACCAAAGTGAAACTGCCGCTGTTCACCGCATCAATTACCCCAACGTCTGATAGGTCCCAGTCCAAGGTGTCAACCAAGGTCAGGTTTGTCAAGGTCGTTCTTAGCGGAACATCAATGTCCAACAAAGCTTGAAATGGCCTGTCGTAATAGAAGAAATCGTTTCCTGAAGAAACGTTCCCTAGTGGATTGAGGTCGAAATTGAACGAGAACCCGAGTTGATCTGGAAGGTTTTCGATGAATTGTTTGATGTTGGAATTGCCGTTATTCAATGAGTAGTTCAGCTGATAAGACAGTACATTAGCAGCGTTTCCTGTTGGATCTTGCGCTCTGGTCAACAACAATGGCGAGCCAACTATTTCATGACTAAGGTTTACGGTTGTGTTCTGTCTGGTGTTGATAGAACTTAATCGGTCCAGCTGGAAAATAGCATCTGCGCCAACGCCATTGATCACATTTAGGTCAATCGTTACAGAATCCAACAACATCTGACCTTCCGTAATTCGGTTCAGAAATTCAATTTGTGTTGTGTCATCTTCCGTTGCGGTAGATTGTTGCCCGAAATACCCAGAACCGTAATTCGGAATAATGTCTAAAAAAGAATATTCTAAGAACAGAAATGGAGTAGAAGCGGGTATCGTAACCGTCTGTCCAGTGGGCGAGGTTTTAAGAATGTAAGTGGTTTCCAAGGTGTTGAAACCAGAACCGTTGGAACCACGGAGGTCAAGGTCATATCCTGAAAGATCGAATTCAAATTCAGCTGAAGATGGTTCGCTTGCGCTTCCTGCAGGAACTGTTTGACTTGTTTCAAAGGGTGATCCGAAAAGGTATGCTCCAGGAATAAGATATGTGAAATCAACGGCTGTTTCGAGTATGCTTCTCACCTTCAACCTCAACTTTCCTCTTCTTAGGACTACTCGTTTTAAGGCTAAGTCACCCAGATCATAAGTTGTATTGTCAACCAACGGTGGAAGTTCATCGCCAGGTTGGGCAGTGAATCCGAATCCGATGGAAATAGTGTTTTCGACTGTTGTATCCGGAATTTTCAGAATCGAATCCAGCGGTAGATCAATCAACGAAGTATGGATTTTCAGCCTCAATGCACCTTCTTCATTCGCCACGAATAAC
>JAIPBM010000022.1 GCA_021739695.1 Flavobacteriales bacterium
AAATTCGAAAAAAGGAAAAGGAATAAGGCGAAAGGAATAAGTATAAAGGCGAAAGGAAAAACGTCTCTGCGGCCTTTGCGGCAACTTGGCGTCTTGGCGGTAAAAAGGGCGAAGCACGAAATTCGAAAAAAGGAAAAGGAATAAGGCGAAAGGAATAAGTATAAAGGCGAAAGGAAAAACGTCTCTGCGGCCTTTGCGGCAACTTGGCGTCTTGGCGGTAAAAAGGGCGAAGCACGAAATTCGAAAAAAAGGAAAAGGAATAAGGCGGAAGGAATAAGTATAAAGGCGAAAGGAAAAAGGTCTCTGTGGCCTTTGCGGCAACTTGGCGTCTTTGCGGTAAAAAGGGCGAAGCACGAAATTCGAAAAAAAAGAAAAGGAATAAGGCGGAAGGAATAAGTATAAAGGCGAAAGGAAAAAGGTCTCTGCGGCCTTTGCGGTAGCTTGGCGTCTTGGCGGTTAAACAAAAACGAAAAAGGAGCGCATATCCGTCTGTCACCCTGACGATAGGAAGGGTCTCTTTACAAGTTGTTTTTCGGATTCTCTGTAAGATGCTTCCTGCGTCAGCATGACAAGCGGGGTGTCTTGAAACAAGTATTGCTCCGTGTCTTTGCGGCAACTTGGCGTCTTTGCGGTTAAACGAAAAAGGCAAGGTTCTAAAATGAGAAAGGCCGCCATGCTTTCGCATAACGGCCTCGACCCACAAACTTTCCTGGTTTACTTTAACACGAGGGTTCTCGTATCGTATTTGTTTCGAACCGATTGTTCGAAGGTGTTTAAGTAGCGTGTTTCGGCCAAAGTCGGTTCAGATGATGTTTCCAATTCCTGAACGATGATCTTGTTTTCGGCAGCTACATAAAATCGATGCTGTGTTCCTGTTTCTGTCCGCAAGGTCATTTTTCGGAAAAACACCTCTTTATCCGTATCAAATTGAGCTGGAATCTCGGTTTCGTCTGAGATGACCTCAAGTTTTGAACTTGATTTTTGGTCTTTACTTATAAAGGTGTTGAAGAAGGCATAACTTACCGTTGGGCCAACCTCAACCACTCGTGTAGCGTAGTGCGATTCATTCTTGGTCAAACTATACGAAGCTTCGTTTCTGTTCACCTCCAATTGCGGTGTTTCGGGCCATTCGAAGGTGATGGGCGAGTTCTCTAATTTCACTACGCTTCTTCCACTTGCACGCTCTATGACTTTGGCGTGTTTCAGCTGCTTTTCCTTCGATGTGTATACAAGATCTCCTGCCTTGGCATCTTGAACAGAATACGAATTGGCGAAGAAGTGACCCGGCACAGAAAGCTCCTTATGATGCGAGTAGATGAAGATGGTCAAGGCATCCTCTGTTGCAATGGCATCGATATGGAACTGCGCATAACCACCTTTACTGTCGGCAGCAATGGTCAGATTCCCATTTTCGGAACGCATCTTATCCCATTTTAGATTGCTAATAGGAAGGCCGTGAACCTTTTGCATTTCGGCAATGAATTCTTGCGTTCTGCATTCGATATCGTACGGTTCTGGATTTTCGAGTTTAGCGGCAATAAAGAGTTCATCCTTGAACGAAGCCGAGGTCATGTATCCGTAAGCCAATTGGGTGTTCACAGGTTTTTCCGGGAACTCGCATTTCAATCCCGTTTCTGGCATTTCCAACTTATACGACCAGCCCCAATCGTATTTTATGTTCTTGGTTATCTGTGCTTGTGCCGACACGACAAGAGACAACATGGCTGTTGCAGCAATCAGTTTCGTTTTCATGAAGATCAACCTTTGGTGAATACGCCAATGGTAGGCGCGAAGAGTTTGCGGTAGAAACCGCCTTTAAATCGTTGTTTGATATGTGATTTGTTCCACATGGAAAATCAGCCTCAATGGACTGACTTTAACTTGATCGACACGGATTGGGTTACAATTTTTTTCGAGGAGTACTCTAATTGAAGCGCTTAAGTGCCTGAATTTGAGGGTAAATCGGTGAGCGACACGGTCAGAATGAGGAGCCTTTTGAATACTCGTTCGGCAGTCGGTCTAGAGTCGAAAACCTTCTTTCACTACTTGCCGAATGGAGCCAAAACTCGCTTCGGCCAGTGCTTTGGCCTTGGTCGGATCGACCCATTTCACTTCTGTTATTCCTTCTTCCGTTTGAGGGATCAATGCGGCATTGCTTTGGCTTTTCATTAAATACCAATGCGTTTTCTTCAGGATACGCTCGGCACCTAAGGAGTAGGTGTGAAATGTAGGCGAAAGGGCCTCGGTTATGCTCGGTTCTTCGATGCCGCATTCTTCTGCCACTTCGCGCACCGCGCACTTTTCTATTGTTTCGCCTTTTTCCAGTTTGCCTTTGGGAAGGTCCCACATTCCATTCCGATGGATGAAAAGCCATTCGTCAGCTTCATTCTGCACCAATCCGCCAGCAGCTTCAATCAATTTGTAATGCCCAGAAAAATGATCCCAATTGAATGCAACGTTACCCGAAACGAGAACATGCAGCGAACCGGCTTCCAACTGTGCAATGATCTCTGGCCACATTTCTAGTGATGGATCGGTCAATTGCCTGTTGAAAACTGAGCCGAATTCGGAGTCGTTTCCGAACTCCAAAACCGAACCGCCTATGAAAACTTTATAGCTTTGCGCCATGGATATTTTGAACTCAGAATTGGCCGCCAAGGTAGCTAATGAACTGCTTCGCATCAAAGCTGTAAAACTGCAACCGAATGCCCCATTCACCTGGGCTTCGGGTTGGAAGTCGCCCATCTATTGCGATAATCGAAAAACACTGTCGTTTCCTGATGTGCGAAAGTTGATTGCGCAAGGTTTGGCCCAAGGCGTGAAAGAGAAATTTGCCGATGCCGAAGTGGTTGCTGGCGTTGCTACTGGCGCCATTGCCATTGGAATGATGGTAGCAGAAGAGTTGGGACTTCCGTTCGTGTATGTCCGCCCAAAGCCGAAAGAGCACGGTCTGGGAAATCAGATTGAAGGTTACTTGCCCGAGAATAGCAAAGTGGTGGTGATTGAAGACCTGATCTCTACCGGAGGAAGCAGCCTGAAAGCGGTGGATGCATTGCGCGAAACGAGCTCAACAGTTCTAGGAATGGTGGCTATTTTCACCTACGGATTCGCAACTGCCGATGAAAATTTTGAAGCTGCTAACTGCAAGATCTACACGCTTTCCAATTATTCGGAACTGGTGAAGTTGGCGGTGAATTCAGGTTACGTTTCAGAATCAGATCTGGAGCAATTGACCGAATGGCGGAAAGAGCCTTCGGTTTGGAAGGCGTAGCAATTCGCTTAGTTTTAAGATTTACGACAGATACCAGCCGATCTCGTGATGTTGATGAAGCGTACGGCTTCCATCAGCGTGTTCCAACTCCAGTTCGCCAGACTGTTGCACGCCAATAATTCTTACCAATTCATCCGCGCCATTCACCGAAAGTTGTCGTTCTTCTCCACCACCGAAAAGCACACGGTTCATTTCAGTAAGCACCGTTTCAAGGTTTCCTTGTCGAATTTGCAGGTAAAACCGTTCCAGTTGTTCGTGGAGGATTTCCATCACCCATTCAATTTCGAGTGCCGAATCGGATAAAAGCCTTAGCGAAGTGGCATTCAATCCATCGGGAAATGTTGTTTGCTTCACGTTGAGACCGATTCCCACAATGCTTGTCTCCAATTGGCTTCCGCGAAGCATGTTCTCTATAAGAATTCCCGCAATCTTTTTAGACCCGACCAGAATGTCATTTGGCCATTTGATAGTCACTTCTTGGTCGTTGACGCAATTGGCAACCGTGGCACGCACTGCCAATGCAACAGCGGCACTCAATATGAACTGGTCTTTTGCTGCCAAAAAGACAGGCTTAAGAATATAGCTGCATGTTAAGTTCAAATGTGGCTCTGTTACCCACGAATTGAACCTTTGTCCTCTACCTGCTGTTTGCTCCTCTGCAACGATAACCGTGCCTTCCATCGGCATTTTGTCGCGAACCAGGGCACGGGCATAGTTGTTGGTTGAGTCGACCGAATTCAAGCGAATTGTGCTTTGTCCTATGAAGAGGGTTTTGGTCAATTTGTAGCAGTTTTAAATGGTAAATTTGCAAATTCTAAACACCCTGAATGAAGAAAATATCCCGCAAGGCGGAAACTGAACTGCTCGTTAAAGAAATCATTAACGGACTCCAAGAGAAAAAGGGGAAACACATAGTAAGTCTTGACCTAAGAAAAATTGAGAATGCTGTGACAGAATTTTACGTTGTCTGTAGCGGAGATTCCAACACACACGTGAACGCCTTGGCCGGAAGTGTGGAAGAAGAGGTGAGAAAAGCACTGAAAGATAAGCCTTGGCACATTGAGGGAACAAGTAATGCCGAATGGGTGTTACTCGATTACGTGAATGTGGTTGTCCACATTTTTCAGCGTGGAATAAGAGATCATTACAATATAGAAGGTCTGTGGGCCGATGCGGTAACTAAAGAGTACGATGAAGTGGCCTAGGCCGAAAAATTATTAGGATGTCGAGCAAGGAAAACAAGGAAAATAAAAACAAAAAGGAAGACGGGAAAAAGCCTTCCAAATCGAAATTCAACTTCGAGTTGAACTTCAACTTCTACTGGGTGTATGTCATCATTGCCGTGGCTTTTATCGCCATGACATTCATGCCCAACATGAGTGATACGGAAAGAAAATTGAACGATGATCAACTGAAGGAGTTGTTGGCATCGGGCGATGTGCAGAAGTTGGTGATCATCAACAAGGAAATGGCTGAGATTTTCATCAAGCCAGAAGCGCTGAAATCGAATGAAGCTTATAAGGATGTGAAGGATAATCCCTTCGGAACAGCTTTGAGCACAGGTCCGCAGTATTTCTACCAGATCGTTGAGATTCAGAATTTCGACAACACCTTGAAAGAGGTAAAGGAGAAATTGCCAAAAGAGGAGCAGTTCACCACAAGTGCTGAAACCCGGCAGAATTGGGCTGATTCATTCATGTGGTTGCTTCCATTCGTACTCATTATCGGTGTTTGGATATTCCTGATGCGGAGAATGAGTGGAGGTGCCGGAGGCGGTGCTCAGATATTCAATATCGGAAAATCCAAAGCGCAGCTTTTTGAAGGTGACACAAAAGTGAACGTGACCTTTAATGACGTGGCTGGTTTGGACGAAGCCAAAGTGGAGATCAAGGAAATTGTGGAATTCTTAAAAAGCCCACAGAAATACACGGATCTTGGTGCAAAGATTCCGAAAGGTGCCTTGCTTGTTGGCCCTCCGGGAACAGGAAAAACCCTTTTGGCAAAAGCTGTTGCGGGTGAGGCAAAGGTTCCTTTCTTCTCACTTTCAGGTTCAGATTTCGTTGAAATGTTTGTGGGAGTAGGCGCAAGCCGCGTTCGCGATCTTTTCAAACAGGCCAAAGAAAAAGCACCTGCCATCATCTTTATCGATGAGATTGATGCAATTGGACGAGCTAGAGGCAAAAGCATCTCTCAAGGAGCAAACGATGAGCGCGAGAACACGCTTAACCAATTGCTTACCGAGATGGATGGTTTTGGAACCAATAGTGGCGTTATCATTTTGGCTGCCACCAACCGTGCAGACATCTTGGATAGAGCCTTGATGCGTGCTGGCCGTTTTGACCGTCAGATACTTGTTGATATGCCTGATCTTCCAGAGCGCGTTCAGATTTTCAAAGTTCATCTGAAACCTTTGAAGTTGGGAGGAGATGTTGATGTGGATTTCCTCGGAAAACAAACTCCTGGTTTTTCCGGTGCTGACATCGCCAACCTTTGCAATGAGGCGGCTTTGATTGCTGCGCGGAAAGACAAGAAGATGGTAGAGAAGCAGGATTTTCTTGATGCTGTTGACAGGATCATCGGTGGTTTGGAGAAGAAGAACAAGATCATTACCAAGGGAGAGAAAAAAGTAATTGCCTATCACGAAGCAGGTCATGCTGCCGTGAGTTGGTTGACTGAACACGCATCTCCGTTGATCAAAGTGACCATTGTTCCGCGCGGAAGATCGTTGGGCGCTGCTTGGTATTTGCCAGAAGAGCGACAGATCACTACCAAAGAACAGATGTTGGACGAGATGTGCGCTACACTTGGCGGACGAGCTGCAGAAGAGATCATTTTCGGAAAAGTATCTACAGGGGCTTTGAGCGATCTGGAAAAAGTGACCAAGCAAGCTTACGCGATGGTGACTGTTTACGGATTGAGCGACAAGATCGGAAACATCAGTTTCTACGATTCCTCTGGTCAGAACGAGTACAATTTCAATAAGCCTTACAGCGAGAAAACGGCTGAGTTGATCGATCAAGAGGTGAGCGAGATGGTGGAGGCTGCTTACGAGCGTACAAAGAAGATCTTACTCGACAACAAGGATAAACTCGAGAAATTGGCTGAGAATCTCTTGGAGAAAGAGGTGATATTCAAGGAAAATCTGGAGGTCATTTTTGGAAAACGTCAATGGGATAGGGAAGAAGACCTAGTGGAGAAAAACACAGAAGCGATTGAGGAATTGAACCAAAGTGTTGCTCCTGCGGTAGATGAGAAAAGTGCTCCTGTTGAAGACGCAGAAATTTCCGCTGCAGCCGAGAAGGACGATACTTTGACCCAAAGTTGATAAATTGCCCGCTTGGAAAAAGGTTGGGTAAAGATTCTTTCAGGAGCAAGCAACGAGATTGAAATGAAATCCATGTTGCTCAAAGCACAAGAAATTAACGTGGTCGTTATCAATAAGCAAGATTCATCTTATCTGTTCGGTGAAGCCGAATTGTATGTTCCGCAGGATGAGGTGATTCTAGCAAAAAGGATGCTCGATGAAGAAAATGCCTGAGTTAGCTACACGGATCATTGTCGGACTGATCGTGTTCGGCATTTTCCTTTCGTCCATTTTCTTGGGTGGTCCAATCGGGTTTCTGGCTTTTTTCTCCTTTGCGCTGATCGTTGGACTCATGGAGTTTTACAATCTGGTAGACATGGGCGGTTTTAAACCGCAACGGCTTACGGGTTACTTGTTGGGAATCACCATGTTTTTGGGAAATGGCCTCATGACCTTTTATGGCCTCTCCTACAAATTCCTGCTGTTTCCGTTGGTCTGTCTTTTTCTCATTCCACCCATTGAGCTGTATAGGAAGCGCCAAGATCCGTTTACCAATATTGCGCACGGTTTTTTAGGAATCATTTACGTGGCGGTTCCCGTTACATTATTGATCAATATCGTTCATCCGAACGATGAGATCGGCTACAATCCACTGTTCTTTGCCGCATTCCTCCAACTCATTCTTGCCAGCGATTCCGGAGCGTATTTGGCCGGAACTGCCTTCGGGAAGCACAAATTGTTTGAGCGCATCAGCCCTAAAAAAAGTTGGGAAGGAGCATTTGGTGGTCTGCTTATGAGCATGGCGTTCGCCATCGGATTCTCTTATTTCCTCGACTTTCTCAACGTTTGGGAATGGATCGGATTATCCGTGGTTGCAGTAGTTGCAGGCATTTATGGCGACCTGGTTGAAAGCCTTTTGAAGCGTAATGTGGGCGCCAAAGACAGCGGCACCTTACTGCCTGGGCATGGCGGAGTGCTTGACCGTTTGGACAGTATCATTCTGGCTACGCCATTCGCTTTTGTCTATCTCAAGATTTTTCTCTGAACTAAGCACGAACCAAAGCTTACATTTGCGGTTTAATGGCAAGAATGACCATACATAAAGAAGGCTATCGTATGCTAACGCTGTTGGCGTTTGCAGTGGTAGGGATCACATTTGCTGTGATTCACTTCTTCCCTGAACTTAAATGGCTGCATTTTTTGGTCGGAATTGGCGGTGCGATCATCTTTTTGATCTTCCTTCAGTTTTTCAGAAGTCCGAAACGGAAGCTGGTCATTTCATCGCGCAGCATCGTTTGTCCTGCAGATGGAACCGTGGTGGCCATTGAAGAAGTGGATGAGCCCGAGTATTTCAATGGTGAGAAACGCATTCAGGTTTCTGTTTTCATGTCACCGCTCAATGTACATCTCAATCGCTATCCGATCTCTGGGCGTATTGCTTATTCAAAGTACCATCCCGGACTTTTTCTTGTGGCGTGGCATCCAAAGTCGAGTACGGAGAACGAACGTAACACGGTTGTGATTGAAACGGAGTTTGGAGTATCCGTACTCATTCGTCAGATAGCCGGTTTTGTAGCCAGACGCATCGTATGGTATTGTCACGAAGACGATCAAGTAAAACAAGGCGATGAACTTGGTTTCATCAAATTCGGTTCACGTGTAGATCTTTTTCTTCCGTTAGATGCGAAGATCAAAGTAGAATTGGAAGAGAAGGTGAAAGGAGGAATCAGCGTGCTGGCTGAGATTTAAAGAATATCCATCAATTCTTTCAGATTATGAATGTGAATGAACTGAGCTTCATTCATTTTGGGCTTGGCTGGTTCAAATAAGATCGCCTTCCATTTTGCGTTGATGGCGCCTTGCACATCTGCCTCAAAGTGATCTCCGATCATCACACTATTCGCAGCTACGGCTCCGGTAAGGTTCTGCGCATGATCGTAAATTACGCCACTCGGTTTTTTGGCACCAGCACTCTCTGATGTTATCACATGTTCGAAGTAAGGACTTAGACCAGAGCTTTCCATCTTGATGTGCTGCACTTCATCAAACCCGTTGGTGATGATATGAAGCTGATATTTTGGTCTCAGGTATTCCAACACTTCCAACGAGCCATCTACCAGCGCCACTTTGCGCGGGCTTCGCCAGATGTACTGTTCGCCCACTGCAACAGAAAGTTCTCTGTCTGAATGATCAAAGAACTTGAATGCGGCTTCAAATCGCGCGTAGCGCAACGACTCTTTGTTGATCACCCCATTCCTGTAATCTTCCCAGAAGATCTCGTTTATCCGTTTGTATTCGATGATGAATTCATCATCAGAAACGCCTAGTTTTTCGCTCAGTCCGAACTCTTTGAACAGTTCTTTCAGTGTGGCTTCCGAATTGGTTTCGAAATCCCACAGGGTTCTGTCAAGGTCAAAGAAAACGTGTTCTATCTTCTTCAAAACACCTTAGAAAATGATGACTACGGAAGAGACAATGACCGACCATACAACAACCGATGCCGACAGATAGAGGATCACTTTGCGCGGATTGCGGAAAAACCTTGCCGCCAAGAATGTACCGAGCGGAATAGATAGCAGTACTGGTGTAATGGCAGCGAGTCCGATAAGACCGTATTCGCGCTTCACGTGCACAATGATCTTATTCTTCCACGTGAATTTCTTCTTGGGCTTAGATGGTTTTTTCTTGTCAGAACCAGCAGCCATTCGGCTGATCAATAGCATGATGGCCGAACTCAGGTAGAAGAAGAAGAACACACCTATCAGCCCGCCTATCATGGTAATGATGAGTGTTTCGAGGTAGCCGAAGCCAATATTCAAGGAAGTAATGGGAGCCGTCAGGAATTTGGTGGCGCTCAGTATGACTATCAACAATATTTGTAGAATTTTCTCCACCTCCTGATTTCCTTCTCTACGCCATTACCAACATTAGGATATGCCTTTTTGTATAATTATTCCTTTGCTCCGTAAGCAAGGTCTCCAGCATCGCCCAAACCAGGAACGATGTATGAATGCGCTGTCAATTCCTCGTCCAATCCGCCTATCCAGATGGTGCAATTCTTTGGCAGATGTCGTTGGCAGTATTCAAGTCCTTCTCTGCTTGCAATGGCCGCCACGATGTGTACGTGATCAGGATTGCCTCTTCTCAGCAAGGCCTTGAACGCCAACACCATCGATCCGCCTGTGGCCAACATCGGATCGCATAGGATCACGGTTCGTCCTTCAACAGATGGGCTCGAAAGGTATTCCACCTTTATATCGAACGTGCCGTCTTCCTTATGGTTCATGCGATAAGCAGAAATGAAACAATTGTCTGCCTGATCGAAATAATTCAGAATTCCTTGATGGAGTGGAAGACCTGCGCGAAGAATGGTGGCAACCACTGGCTGAGCACTCAGCTGCGGAACATCAGCCTGACCCAATGGCGTGGTGACGGATCCATTGGTCCATTTCAATGTCTTACTTATCTCATAGGCCATCAATTCTCCTATCCGTTCCAGATTCCGCCTAAAACGCATGCGGTCATTTTGTACGTCAACGTTTCGGAGTTCACCTATGAATTGATCGAAAAGCGACCCGTGGCCGCCAAGTATATTGGCCATCTATTGTGAGATTTTGAAATAAGAAATCGGAACTAACGTGCCGAAGGCTAAATATACATATTGAACCTAGGCTATGGGTGCCAAAAGTTACGCTTGCGCCACTTTTACCATATGCACAAAAACATCTCGCCAACCGGCCCAAATGTCGCGGTCTGTTAGTGTCTCGTTGTGCCAAAGTCCAATGAAAGTACCATCCACATCTTTCACCTTTTGCACAATATCGGAGATGTGCTTCTTGGCTTCATCTGGCGGCAGCTTCATGTAATATTTCAGTGTAGCCTCCATCACTGCAAAGGGATAAACCATCAGTTCGGTATCCGTTTCCAGATCAAGGTCATAAAAGCGAAAAGGCGTGCACGTACCAGCTCTGAATCCGATATGTTCGGCATAGCCCATCGAGTGATCTTCAAGAATATCGTTGTCAATCAGTTTTTGGTACGTGTGGGGCAAATGCAGAATGAGAAAATGCTGACGGCTTTTGGTCACAGATCGGTTGATGATCTTCTCCAATCGTTTTTTCTCCGTTTTCAGCTTTTCATTCTTCTGGTTGGAATTGAAACTTGGATGAATGCCTATTTCGGCATAATCGCCTAAATGTTTGATAAGTGATTGGAATTCCAAGTTGTAGAACGGCACATTCTTATCGTTCACTCCGTAATCTGCCAGAAGGAAAAAATAAATGGTTCTAAGCTTGTATTCCTTCTGAATGTCGAGTTGAAAATCGTAGGTGTCGTAAGGGTCGTGTCCGCTTCCAACAAGCACACTCGTACGCTCCATCACTTCGCCAAAATTCAACTTGGATAGTGCGCGGCCATAGGCGCCAACCGTTCGCATAAAACCCTTGTTCTTGTACGCGTAAGCATTATCAATATCGATGGTAGAAATGAACTCGTACTTCCGTTGTTTGAACGCAAGATCTGGATAGGCCGATTTTATCATTGCCCGAATGCGAAGCAGCCATTGATCTACCAACGGTTCCGTAAGGAATCCATTTTTGAACCCAAGACTTTCGGAAGCTTCAAATCGATTGTACTTATCGCGGATGTGTGGCAAACATTCTTCATACCTTGAGAGTAAGAAGAAAGAAGCACTGAATACATCAAAATTGAATGCGGAATCAGTGGAATTCACCGTGTAGAAATACTTTCCGTTTTCATTTTCTGAAACGCGGATGTTCTGGTCTTTTACACCCGTTTCGTGCAATAGTCCTTGCGAACGGAAGTGAATTTCATCTCCAACCTTCGAATGCGAATAGCTGATCTTCGCACCTTCAGCGGCTAAGAATTTTTCTTTGCTACCCGTAAATGAGATCTGCAAACCCAGCATATCCGCCAGCAGCACATTAAAAATGTACCGAACGCGGGGTGTGATCTTGTGGCTGTAAATCAGCATCAATTCAAGTGTTCTATGATGGTAGTGCAGATGAAATCGGCAGCATTTCCATCTCCGAAAATGGGCGGAAAGTCCGTTGGCGGTTTGTGCTTGAAATGATCGTAACCGCTTTTGATCTTTTCAGGATCAGAACCGGCCAAAATGCCACAACCTAATTCTACAATCTCGGTCCATTCCGTTTCTGGCCGCAGAATAACGCAGGGCTTTTTCATGAAAAACGCTTCTTTCTGAACACCACCACTATCGGTCATGATCAATTGCGCATGCTTTTCTAAAAGAAGCATTTCTAAGAACCCAACAGGTTCAATAATGATGAATTTCGGATTCGAATCCAGTAGTTTGGTGCCCGCATCGTTAGAGTTGGTAATCATCTTTGTGGTACGCGGATGAAGCGGCAATACCACTTGGATGCCTTCTTCCAAAGAGATTTCATTCAGTGCTTGGAGAATGCGCGATAGAACCAGAATGTCGTCCGTGTTTTGCGGACGATGAATGGTGGACAAGATGAAGTTGTTCTTGTCAATTCCATGTTTCTCAAACAGTGATTCGTACGCATCTGCTTTTGTTGAATAGAAAAGCGTGTTATCGTACATCAGATCGCCACAATGGAATATGTAAGGATTGTCGATATCTGCTTCCCCACGTTTCTGAGCTTCTTTTAATGAATGGAAGCCTTCGTTTTCCAAGTTTCGAATTCCAGCCTTCGTGGGCGAAAAGAGTAGAGTGGAACAGTGATCGGCAGTTATTCGATTTATTTCTTCTGGCATTCGCTTGTTGAACGAACGAAGTCCTGCTTCAATGTGAATTACAGGAACATGGATTTTAGCCGCGGCCAACGCACCAGCCAGTGTCGAATTGGTGTCGCCATAAACAACAATTGCGTCTGGTTTTTCCAATAAGATCACCTGCTCAATCTCGTCCAACATTTTTCCACTCTGATTTCCGTGGCTTCCAGATCCAATTTCCAATTGATACTTAGGCGATGGAATGCCCATTTCTTGAAAGAAAACATCAGACATTCCATGGTCGTAGTGTTGGCCTGTGTGAACCAACACTTCTGTCAACTGATCGGAAAAACGAGATTGGATTGACCGATTGAGTGCAGCCGCTTTAATGATCTGCGGACGTGCGCCAATAATGGTCAGTAATTTCTTCATTAAAACACTCCTTCGTCCACAAAGCTAAAGTAATCCCGCTCACCAATTATAAGGTGATCAAGAACGGGAATATCCAAAGCATTTCCTGCTTCTTTCAGCTTTTTGGTCAGTTGATGATCTGCTTGACTTGGTTTTAATTGACCTGACGGATGATTGTGTGCTAAGATGATTGCGGAAGCTGGAAACTGAACAGCCAATTTGAATACCACTTTAGGGTCAACGGTTGTTCCAGAAACACCTCCTTTGGAGATGTTCTCTTTTCCGATCACAGCGTTGGCCCGATTCAGAAAAATAACCCAAAATTCTTCGTGCCTTAGGTCGCCCAAATGCGGGTAGACCACATCAAAGGCAGAACGGCTGTCCGTGATCTTAACTCGTTTTTCGGGCTCGCTATCTTTTCGTCTTCTACCTAATTCAAGTGCGGCAATAATGCTGATGGCCTTTGCCTCGCCTATTCCTTTGAATTTCGTTAGGTCTTTTACGGATAGTTTTCCGAGTTCGGAAAGTTGATTGTTCAAGCTCAGAAGAATACGTTTCGAAAGGTCAACAGCTGTTTCTTCCGTATTTCCAGAACCGATCAGAATAGCAATCAACTCAGCATCGCTCAATGCGGATTTTCCTTTCAGAAGTAGCTTTTCCCGCGGTCTGTCATCTTCGGCCCAAGAGCGGATTCCTTTTGTCTGCTGATACGTTTCCATCGTAGACCGAATATACAGAAACTGCAAAACAAAAGCTCCGTCCCAACGAATTGGAACGGAGCTTCAATATGGGCGAACGGTGCGCTTAAAGCGCGTTCACATGTAGGGCCAACTTCGATTTCAAGTTGGATGCTTTGTTCTTATGAATGATGTTGTTCTTGGCCAATTTATCAACCAATGCAGCCACTTTAGGAAACAATTCCTCAGCAACAGCTTTCTCAGTTGTGCCACGCAATTCCTTTACGGCATTACGAGTGGTTTTGTGAACGTATTTGTTTCTCAAACGCTTGGTTTCGTTTGAACGGATTCTTTTGAGAGTTGATTTGTGATTAGCCATTGCTTCTCGTAGTCAAATTTTAGGGCTGCAAATGTAAGAATTAGTTTTTGAGTTACAAGCAGCAAATTGAAGTAAATAATTCTGTGCTGAATCTGTGCTCGGTTTTTCGCATCAATTCATGTGGGCAATGATCTCATCTCCGAATTCAGAAGAGGAAAGCAAGGTTGCTCCATCCATCAATCGTTCGAAATCGAAGGTCACTCGTTTGCTTGCGATGGCTCTTTCAACAGCGTTTTCAATCAAGCGCGAAACTTCCGTCCAACCCATGTATTCAAACATCATTGCTCCAGACAAAATGATGGAACTCGGATTGACCATGTTCTTACCAGCTAATTTGGGCGCAGTTCCATGCGTTGCCTCAAAAATAGCGTACCCGGTAGCGTAATTGATATTGGCTCCGGGAGCAATGCCAATTCCACCAACGCAAGCCGCCAAGGCATCCGAAATGTAATCTCCGTTCAAATTAAGCGTGGCTACAACCGAATGCTGCTTCGGATAAAGAAGAATTTCTTGCAAAAAGGCATCTGCGATGCAATCCTTGATAAGCACTTTTCCAGCGTTCAAGGCATCTTCCTGTGCCTGATTGGCAGCGTCAGTTCCATCTACCGAAAGAATACGATCGTACATGTCCCAAGTGAATACTTGATCATGGAAATGTTTTTCGGCATAATCGTATCCCCATTTCTTGAAGCTTCCTTCGGTATATTTCATTATGTTCCCTTTGTGAACAATGGTCACAGAAGGTTTTTTGTGCTCAATGGCGTATTCAATGGAAGCTTTTATCAATCGTTCCGTTCCTTGTCTGGAAACAGGTTTAATGCCGATAGAAGTTGTTTCTGGAAAGCGGATTCCGCGAGCTCCAAAATCATCTTGAAGTATATTTATCAGTTTCACACATTCTAGTGTTTCTGCTTGATATTCAATCCCTGCATAGATATCTTCCGTGTTCTCTCGGAAGATGACCATATCCGTATATTCAGGGTGTACCAAGGGAGAAGGCACGCCTTTGAACCAACGTACAGGCCGAAGACATACGTATAGATCAAGTGTTTGACGAAGCTGCACATTCAATGATCGGATGCCGCCACCGATCGGTGTCGTCAACGGTCCTTTAATGGCAACCAAATGTGTCTGAATGGCCTTCAGCGATTCTTCTGGCAGCCATTCACCAGTTTGGTGATATGCCTTTTCGCCAGCTAGAATTTCCAGCCAATCAATTTTCCGTTCTTTTCCGTACGCTTTTTCAACTGCTGCATCAAAAACTTTCTTTGCCGGTTCCCAAATATCTACTCCAATTCCATCTCCTTCAATAAATGGAATGGTTGGGTTTGATGGCACATTAAGTTTTCCGTTCTCTTCTAGTGTAATGGATGACATGTTACTTTATTTTTCTGGCGGCCGAAGTTATTCTATCTACTGTAAATCGAACACAGGCCGAAAGGTTTGGTTGTAAGCTTTAACATTAAATTGGAATAGGCGAGCCGGTTTATGCGCCACGCCTTGCTGTTTTTCGTCCAAATGCAGGAGGAAATCCAAGCTCATCACTTTCCTTCTGAAATTGCGTTTGTCAATTTCTATTCCTAGCACAGCCTCGTACAACGATTGAAGCTGACGAAGCGTGAACTTTTTCGGAAGCAGTTCAAAGCCGATCGGTTCCACGCGGATCTTCTTTCGAAGTGCTTCTAAGGCAGATTCTAGGATTAAGTTGTGGTCGAAAGCCAATTCAGGCACTTCGTTCAATCCGATCCATTCGGCCTTGCGGGCAAATGAGTTTGCAGATGGTTTGAAATTCTCTGGTTTGATGAGCGAATAATAACCGATGGTCACTACACGTGCATCAGGATCCTTACGCACGCTGCGCAACCATTCGAGGTCGTTCTCCCTTTTGGCGCGAAGCGGATCTCCAAAAGCCGCGAATTGTTCGAGAAAAAGATCGTTCAGTCCTGTCAGTTCCTTTAATACACGGTTCGCTGCCTGATCAAGATTCTCATCGTTTCTGATCAAGTCGCCTGGAAGTTGGAAATTCTTGCCTTCGGTGTTGTCAGGATTGTCTCGTTCGATCAACAACACTTTCAATCCTTGCACGTCAAATCCGAAAATCACACAATCTACCGAAACGTTCGGGTTCAGATTATAAGGAAGGTGATTTTGATCCATGCGCGAATATGCGTGTTTTAAAATAGAACCACAGGCAATTTCTCAAGTTCTCTGTCGAGGAGATTTTGAAATTTCATTCGGTCAAATGCAAAGAGTTTGGCTGGTCTGAAATTCTGTCCGGTCAGCATTTTGCCCGAATCGTTCAGATATCCTTTACTTAAAATGGCACGTCTGAAATTCCGTTTGTCGAGTCGCTCTTCTAGAATTGTCTCGTACAGTTGTTGAATTTCGGTGATAGTGAACGGTTCAGGCATTCCTCCAAGCGGAAGTAGATGATTTGCTGTTGCTCGTTTCAGCGTATTCAGAGCTGCATTCAGAATGTCGCGATGATCGTAAAGCAATTTTTCCGGCACTTCGCTTATCGGGCAAAAACCACCAGAAGCAGCCAACGATCCAAATGTCAGTTTCGTATTGTTCGTAAACCCAACAAAAGCCTTGGTGATAACACGGCTTTCAGACGGATCTGGGCGGTTCAGCCTTGCTGGATCTTCGAACGAACGAAATCGGTACAATGGAATTTCCAAGCTTGCTTGGTCAAGTAGTACCCGATTGGCAGCATCCAGAATGAGTTCATTCGCCATTACCTCATCGCCAGGTAAAGAAAGTGTCGGTTGACCAGCAACCACAGACTTTCGATGGACCAAAAGCACACTTAATTGTTCGGTTTCTTGGTCGAAGTGAAATACTACACAGTCAACCGAAATGCTTGGTTTTGAGTTGATTGGCAACTTGCGATTGATTAATTGATGGTGTTAATTGTATGCGTCATTTTTCAGTGTGTCAATTTAACACTAACTTGGCTTTCTTTGCAAACCGAAATGTTAATATTCTGATTAGAAATGGTATTGATTGCAGATAGCGGAAGCACCAAGTGCGACTGGAAATTAATGGATGGTGATCGTGAGGTAGGAGCGGTAAGTACCATGGGTTTCAACCCGTTTTTTCATAGCGAATCCATAATCAGCGCAACCATTAAAGCGCAAGGAATGCTTTATAAATATGCGGATCAGATCACGGATGTATACATATACAGCGCAGGTTGTTCCAGTCCGGAACTGAATAAGGTAGTTGAAAACGCGCTTCGTACGCTTTTTAGAAAAGCAAACATCCGAGTAGATCACGATGTGCTTGGCGCGGCTTTGGCTGCTTGCCAAGGACAAGAAGGCATTGCATGCATTTTAGGAACGGGTTCCAATTCGTGCTACTACGATGGAAACGGAGGGATTTATGAGGAGATTCCTTCCTTGGCGTATATTTTAGGAGATGAAGGGAGCGGCAGTTGGTACGGAAAGCAAGTGCTGCGCGATTATCTTTATAAAGAACCGATTCCAGAGGAATTGCGAGAAGAATTGGTCAATCAAGGTCACACCAAAACATCAATTCTCGAGAACATTTATATGCAGCCGCACGCCAATGTCTATTTGGCATCTTTCATGAAGACCATTTCCAAGTTTCGTGAAACGGAGTATGTCAAAAACATGATTCATGATGGTATGCGTGCTTTTCTATTGCGTCATGTTTGTTGCTTCAAAAATCACAAAGAGGTTCAGGTCAATTTTGTGGGTTCCATTGCTTATTACTTTCAGGATATTCTGAAGGAGGAAGCCGAAAAATTGGGAATTACAGTCGGGAATGTTGTCAAAAAACCGATTGACGGATTGGTTGAATATCACCTGAAACACGCCATTCAAGGATGAAAAGATTATTCCGATCGCTTGGTTCGGTCATTTCCTTTCAGGAATCAACAAATGGCGTTTTACTGAGCACAGATGATGCTGAGGTTCGTCTCACCATCTATTCGCCATCCATTGTTCGGGTTTATGTCGAAAAGACGCAGAATGAAGCGTCAGAATTGCCATATGCAGTTGTAGAAAAACCTCAGAAAACGGCTTTCGAGGTGAAGCAGACAGAAGATGTCATCTTCATAACCACAGCTAAATTGAAGGTGATGATTGCTCGGAAACCACTTCGAATCTCATTTACAGATCGCAATGGAAATTTCTTGAACGAAGACGATTGCGCACTCGGAACGGGTTGGATAGGCGATACGGTTGTCACTTACAAATCCTTAATGGAAGGTGAGAAATTCATCGGTTTGGGTGAGAAAACCGGTCCGCTTGACCGAGCTGGAAACGCTTACACGCAATGGAATACAGATCATTTTGGATATCCGACCAATGCCGACCCGATCTATCTGAGCACACCTTTTTACATGGGAATTCATGCCGAAGGTCATTACGGCATTTTCTTGAATAATTCTCACCGTTCAGTGGTCAATTTTGGTGCAAGTAACGACCGTTTTTCTTCGTTTCAGGCCGAGGGCGGACCGATGGATTATTTCTTTTTTCATAATGATTCGGTGGTCGAAATGGTGTCGGATTATTCTTGGCTCACGGGAAGAATTCCGCTTCCTCCAAAATGGGCGCTTGGTTTTCAGCAATGTCGCTACAGCTATTATCCCGATTTGGAGGTTCTGAACGTAGCAAGAACGTTTCGCGAGAAGAAAATCCCTGCGGATGTCATTTACCTCGACATCCATTACATGCAGGATTACAAGGTTTTCACCTTTGATAAGGAACGATTTCCAGATCCGAAGAAATTGACAGCCGATCTGGAGAAAGATGGTTTCAAAACGGTCGTGATTGTCGATCCTGGTGTGAAGAAGGAAAAAGGCTACGAGCCTTGTGAAGATGGTGTGAAGAAGGATGTGTTTGTGAAATATCCTGATGGAGAATTGCACTGCGCACAGGTTTGGCCAGGCTGGAGTTACTTCCCAGATTTCACCAAAGAATCAGCCCGTAATTGGTGGTCGGATAAGATGAAATTCTACACCGATAACGGCATTCGTGGTTTCTGGAATGATATGAACGAACCTGCAAGTTGGGGACAGATGACGCCTGACCTTATTGAGTTTGATTGGGAAGGTGACACTACCACGCATCGCGAAGCAAGAAACGTTTACGGTGGGTTGATGTCTCGCGCCACAAAAGAAGGCGCGGATAAATACTTGGATAACAAGCGTCCGTTGATGTTGACGCGTGCTGGATTTTCGGGTGTTCAGCGCTATTCAGCCGTTTGGACCGGAGATAACGTTGCTTCTGATGAGCACATGATGGCTGGCGTTCGACTAATCAACAGCATGGGTTTGACCGGAATTCCATTTGCTGGTTATGACGTTGGCGGCTTTGTTGGCGAAGCATCTTCCGATCTGTTTGCCCGATGGATTTCCATCGGAGCGTTCAGCCCGTTTTTCCGTGCGCACAGCATGATCGGAACGCGCAATGCCGAGCCTTGGACCTTTGGCGAAACTTCAGAAGCCATCGCTCGGAATTACATCAACTTGCGTTATAAGTTGATGCCAACGATTTACACGGCCATGCATCGCGCTACGCAAGATGGAATGCCACTGGTGAGGTCGTTGGCGTTGCTCCATCCAAGAGATGAAAAGATTTACGAGCCAGCGTATCAGAATCAATACATGTTTGGCGAATCATTGCTGATCTGTCCAGTGGAAAGTACCAAAGATCTGGTTCGTGTTTATTTGCCAGAAGGCGATTGGTACGACCTTTTTACAGACAAACATTACAGAGGAAATCAAGAAGTTGTAGTTGATTGTCCGGTGGAGAAATTGCCTGTTTTTGTGAAACGTGGAGCACCGATCATTACGCAAAGTCTGGTTCAATCAACTTCTCATAAGCACGATGGTGTTCTGAGCCTTCATGTTTGGTTCAGCGCAGAAGGAACTGCTTGCATTTATGAGGATGATGGAGAAAGCTATGATTTCGAGAAAGGCAAATGGAGCTCTCGCGAGATAAAGTATGATTGTCCGAACAATACGATTCTATTTGGAGCTCAAGAGGGAGATTTTGCTTCAGAATTCAATAAAGTGAAAGTCATTTGGCATGGATTCCATGATAGAAAAGTGACATCGGTAGATGTCACCCAGAGTGGAGTCGAAGGGTTGTTGGCTAAGAGTGAGGATTACCGTTGGGTTGATGCACTGCCGAATTTTGATCCACTGGGAGCAACTGTAGTTGACTACAAGTGTGATGTGTTTGCGGTGGAATTTGAGAACACATCAAACGCTTTTGTGCTAACGTGGGAAAGTGAATTAAACGACTAAACATCGATTATGGTCAACCGAATTACGATTGCTGCACTCTCCCTTTTTATGTTTTCCTGTTCAGGTGATAAAAGGGTAGAAGTCAAACATTCAAATCTGATTCTTGGATTAGGTTCGCCAATCAATCTTCCAGTAGAAAGTCCGGCAACCATTGATATTAACGATTACGTTCTGGAAATGGAACAGCTCGACAGTGTTTCCATAAAAGCTCCATTTTCGTCAAGCCTTGATCCGGAAACTTCGAAATTGACGATTTCTTGGAATGGAGAAATTCCTGCCATTGCCGAATTGCAGCTTTGGGCAGATGGAATCCCTTCTTTCATCATTCTTCAAAAATCTAAAAAGCAGAAAGTTGAGCTGATGTATTCTGGAAAGGCGGAATCAGTTCAAGTTGCGGCCGAGTTCACGAGTTGGAGTGTAAAAGATCAGGATTTTGAGAGGAAAAATGATGTTTGGACCAGAACGCTTTATCTCGATCCAGGATTGTATCAATATCAACTTGTTGTAAATGATAAGTGGATACTCGACCCGGCCAATCCGGATAGTGTGGATAATAATGTGGGCGGATTCAATTCGCTGCTCACAGTGGGAGGTTTGGAGCAGGAGGGAAGTCCGCTGTTGCTTGCCAGAAGTTTTGATGAAGGAAATATCCGTTTCGAACTGAAGAACGAACCAACTGAGGTTTTCGCGCTTTGGGAAAATCATCGAATTCCTTCTGATATGGTCGGTGTTCAGGGAAACGAACTTACGGTTGGGCTGCCAACGCTTGCAAAGCAGGCAGCAAACTCAACCTTGCGTGTTTGGTCTTATAATGAGAAAGGCGTTTCTAATGATATTTACATTCCAATTCAGAATGGAAAACCAATTCAGAATGCGGATGATGTGTCTCGAAATGAGTGGCACGCTGCGCAGATGTATTTCATGATGGTTGACCGTTTCGTAAACGGAGATTCGTTGAATGATCAGCCTGTTGTTGACCCAGGAATCGATTACAGAGCCAATTATCAAGGTGGCGACTTGACAGGAATTCATCAGACCCTCGATAAAGGTTATTTTGAGGCGTTGAGCATGAACACGGTTTGGGTTTCTCCCATCACCCAAAACCCTGAAATTGGTTACGTTGAGTTTCCTGCTCGACACAGAAAGTTCTCTGGATATCACGGTTATTGGCCCATTCTGAACACGGTGGTTGATCATCGTTTGGGAACTTCAGATGAACTCAGAAGCCTGATTGACGATGTGCATGGAAAAGACATGAACATCATTCTTGATTTCGTTTCCAATCATGTTCACGAAGATCATCCGATTGTGAAAGAACATCCTGAATGGCGCACACAATTGGATCTTCCTGATGGAACCAAAAACATCCGCATTTGGGAAGATCAGCGATTGACAACTTGGTTCGATACGTTCTTGCCAAGCCTCGATCACTCCAAACCGGAAGTAACCGAAATGCTTTCGGACACGGCATTGTTTTGGGTGACAGAATATGGTTTCGATGGTTTCCGACATGATGCCACGAAGCATATTCCGCAAGAATTCTGGCGAACGCTTACTAGAAAGATCAAGCAAGAAGTGATCGTTGAAAAAGGGAAACCGGTTTTTCAGATCGGTGAAACCTTCGGAAGCCGCGAGTTGATCGGTTCTTATATCGGTTCAGGAATGATGGATGGGAAATTCGACTTTAACTTGTATTTCGATGCGCGGAACGTTTTCGCGCTCGATGCCGAAGATTTTAATCGCTTGGGAACGTCACTTCAATCGAGTTTGAGTTACTACGGACATCATCATTTGATGGGAAATATCACAGGGAATCACGATCTGCCTCGCTTCATTTCCTATGCTGGAGAAGCCTTGAAATTCGGTGAAGATGAAAAAGAAGCAGGCTGGAATCGCGACATCAAAGTGGAAAATCCGGTAGGCTACAAGAAGCTGGAGCAGCTCATTGCTTTCATGTGGACAATCCCAGGAATTCCCGTGATGTATTATGGAGATGAGTTCGGAATGCCAGGCGCTGGCGACCCAGATAACAGGCGATTGATGCGCTTCGATCTATCTGAAAAAGAAAACGAAACTTTAGAAATTGCAAAATCAATCACTGCCTTACGTAAGAATCATTTGGCGCTTCAATTCGGAGATATTTACGACATCTGCGCAGACGGAAAAATGATGCATTATCGCAGGAAATATTTCGATGACGAAGTAATCATCATCTTCAATAAAGACAGCGCGCAACACATGCTTCCTGTGCATGATGACAGTGACGAATGGACAGTTCACTTCGGAAGTGAATTGCACTATTCTAGCGGAAACCTAGAAGTGAATGTGCCTGCTTATGGCTTCGAAATTTTGATCAAAAAATAGAACACGGATGACACAGATTAAATGGATGAATGTGTTTTCAATCTTGCCTCTGTGCCTCTCCAAATCTCAATACAGTCTCTGTGTAAAAACAATCCAATGAAACACATCTTTTTCCTTTTCACTCTTTTTCTTTTTTCCTGCACCGATCCAAAACCGCCAATAGAAGAAACGCCCGTTCCTGACAAACACTGGTCGACAAACAGCACCATTTACGAGGTGAATCTTCGTCAGATGACCGAAGAAGGAACCTTCAAAGCGTTTCAAGAACAGCACTTGGATCGTCTGGCAGATATGGGCGTTGAAATCCTGTGGTTCATGCCGATCTATCCTATTGGAGAACAGAATCGGAAAGGTGCGCTGGGAAGCTATTATGCGGTGAAGGATTACCAAGCGGTGAGTGCTGAACATGGATCGATGGAAGATTTTAAAGCTTTGGTGGATGCAGCGCACGCTAAAGGCATGAAAGTGATCTTGGATTGGGTTGCCAATCACACGGCATGGGACAATGCGTGGGTTACGGATCATCCAGATTGGTACACCACCGATTCAACTGGAAAAATGCTTCCGCCAGTTGCCGATTGGGCCGATGTGGTTGATCTGAATTACGATAATGCCGACATGCGCGAAGCGATGATCCAAAGTCTCGAATTCTGGCTTCGGGAAGCAGATATCGATGGTTTTAGATGTGATGTTGCGGAGATGGTTCCTTTGGATTTTTGGATTGCTGCCAGAGCACGAATTGATTCTGTAAAACCTAATTTCTTCTTGGCAGAAGGCGAACCAGCTGAACTACATCAAGCGTTTGATATGACTTATGCTTGGAGCTTTCATCACTTGATGAATGAGGTTTCGAGAGGAGAGAAAGGAGCTTCTGATCTGAAAGCGTATTGGGAAGAGCAATCCACCAAATACAAACCTGAAGATTATCGCATGCAGTTCATTACCAATCACGATGAGAACTCGTGGAATGGAACTGCCATTGAACGAATGGGCGACAATCGAAAAGCGTTTGCCGTGATGAGTTTCACGGTTCCTGGAATGCCGCTGATCTACAGCGGACAGGAAGCGGACTTGAACAAACGACTAAAGTTTTTTGAGAAAGATGTCATTGATTGGAGTAACGATTCACTGGCTGATTTCTATAAGAATTTGGTTTCAATCAAAGCTGATCACGATGTTTTGGCTACTGGTGCTGATGGAGCTCCGATCAAATTCATTGATGCTGGAAACGAACGCGTAGTGGTTTATTCGAGAGCCGATGAGTTTTCGGAAATCCTCGTAATGCTGAATTTCTCTGCGGAAGCTGTCTCCATTGATCTTGAGGGTGATGAATTCTCAGGATTTTATTCGAGCCACATTGACAAAGGTTCAATTGATGCACATGGAAATCTGCATTGGGAGCTAGAACCACATGGTTACCAGATTTTCGAACGGATGATAGAGGATAAACACTGACCTTTTTCAACACTTAGTGTCATCTTGACACTTAATATTATATTAGTGGTCTAAAATTGCTTTTCTGAACTAAATTAGGGCAATGACCAAACATCTACTTTCTGCCTTTTTCGTACTTATTAGTTCTTGGGCCTTGGCCCAAACTGGAACCCTGAAAGGTGTCATGACCGGAGATGATGGCTTGTCCATTATTGGTGGTTCGGTGGTGCTTGAGGGAACGACAATCGGAACTTCCACAGATTTTGATGGGAATTTTGAACTCAAAAACGTGCCTGTTGGAGAAAAGACCTTTGTGTTTTCCTTCATTGGATTGAAGACACAAAAGCAAGTTCTCACCATCAAATCTGGCGAAACGACTACGTTCAATATTAAGCTATCGGAAGATGTGATGTTGCTGGATCAGGTGGTTGTGGTCGGTTACGGAACAACTCAAAAACGCGATATCACAGGTTCGATTGCAACAGTGAAAGCGGAAGCAATTGAAAGCTCTACGCAACCAAGTGTCGATCAAGCTTTGCAAGGGCAAGCAGCAGGAGTAAGCATCATCTCTCAGAATGGTATTTCTGGTTCGGCAGTCAAGATAAACGTGCGTGGAACCAATTCCATTGCGGCAGGAAGTCAACCGTTGATTGTGGTGGATGGAATTCCGATCACCACAGGAAGTTTCGACCCGGGAAATCTCGGTTCAAGTTCTAATGCATTATCTGATCTGAACCCGAACGATATTGAAAGTGTGGAGGTTTTGAAAGATGCAGCGGCCACATCCATTTACGGTTCGCGAGGTGCGAATGGCGTTGTGCTGATCACCACCAAACACGGAAAGTCGGGGAAATCCAGAATCAACGTTGGTTACAGTTATGGCATCATGAACGAAACCAATCGGGTGAAGTTTTTAAGTGCTGAAGAGCATTTGGCTTTGCGCGATCAGGCTCGTGCTGATCAAGGATTGGCTCCAGAAACGGCAACGACATCAGTTGGTGGCGGATTGACCAGAGCCGAAGCAGATTCCATCGCCCGAAACGGAGGCACGGATTGGGTCAGCCAAATGTTGCGTACTGGAAGCGTTCACCAGCTGGATGTTTCGGCAAGCGGAGGCTCTGAGAAAGTACGCTATTACCTCGGTGGAGCTTATCGTGGTGAAAAAGGATTTCTGGTTGGCAACAACTACAATCGGGCAAACGCTCGACTGAATCTGGATGCGGATGCAAGCGAACGTCTTCGTATTGGAGGCAATCTGGCTTTCACTTACACAAGCATTGATCGAATCCGTACGGGTGACGCTGGAGGGTTGGGAACCGCTCAACAGATTCTTCCATACATTCCTATTTACGACCCGAATGGCGATTACAACGATAATATCTACAATCCGGTTTGGGCGCTGAACAATCAGACATTCAATACAGAGATCATCCGTAATATCAACTCTGTTTATGTCGATTACAAGTTCCACAAAAATGTCAGCTTCCATTCCGATTTCGGGATTGATTTCATGAATCAGCAGGAAGATGAGTTCAATTTCAGGAACATCAATCAGCAAGGAAGCACTTCTTCTGCTTGGGATAGAACCACGCGCGTGGTCAATTGGAACTTGAACAACTATTTGACCTACGAGAAAGATTGGGCTGAACGCCACTATTTCAAGATCATGGTGGGGCAAACATCGCAGCGGGTAAAATCGGAAGGATTTGGGCTTTACGGTTTTGGTTTTCCGAACGATTACCTTAAAAATCCATCCGATGCTCCAAAAGAAAATCAAAGCGGATACAGCTACGAAACAGCCAACGGATTGCTCTCGTTCTTTTCGAGGATCAATTATAAGTTGAAGAACAAATACCTGCTCGGAATAAGCGTGCGAGGTGATGCCAGTTCTCGTTTCGGCCCAGGAAATAAATGGGGTTTCTTTCCTGCATTTTCGGCAGGATGGATCATCTCTGACGAGAAATTTATGAAGGATTCAAAAGCCGTTCCGTACTTGAAAGTGAGTGCTAGCTTTGGATATACGGGCAACAACGCCATTCCAGATTTTGCACATTGGTCGCTTTATTCTGCTGGTTTTGGTTATGCAGATAGCTCTGGCGTGGCACCGATTCAGCTCGATAATCGGAACTTGAAATGGGAGCGTTCTCAGCAATTGGATGTCAATCTCGATTTTGCCTTTTTCGATAGCAAGATTTTTGGAAATATCACCTACTACCGAAAGACCAGTTCCGATCTGCTTCTCTTCGTTTCGTTACCAACTTCATCTGGTTATGATGGTGTTTGGCAGAACGTTGGTAAGCTTGAGAACTGGGGTATGGAATTCAGCCTGACGAGCCGAAACCTCAATCGCAAATTCAAGTGGGAAACCAATTTGAACCTTGCATTCAATCGCAATAAAGTGCTGAATGCTGCGGGCCTTCCGCCTGATGCGTTCGAGAGTGGACAAGCAGGAGAAGGTCGGGTCATTGAAGGTTATCCCGTAGGGCAAGCGTTTTTGGTTGAGTTTGCGGGAGTGCAGAAAGCTGATGGTCAAATTGGCGCCTTCAACTTAGATGGTTCGCAAATGCTAGATGGTTCTGGCAATCAGGTCATGTATGATGTGGCTGGAGGAACAGAGCTTTTCTATGATAAGAATGGCAACGTTATGACCTTTGCAAACCCAACTGGAGGATTGTTTTACGAGAACAACCGAAAGCCGATGGGAAGTCCGCTTCCGATCTTCTACGGTGGTATTACCAACACCTTTTCTTTTGCAGGATTTGAGCTAAGCGCCTTGTTCAGTTTTGCGTATGGCAACACGATTTACGATGATGCTGCCAAAACGCAGGTCGGAAATTGGCAAAGCATCGCGCAGCGCGAGGAGATCAAAAACGCTTGGTCGCCAACAAATACAGATACAGATGTTCCGGGTTTGAATAATTACACACCGGTAAATTCATCGCGCTTTTTGTATGATGGATCGTACTTACGACTACGAACACTCACATTCGGCTATGGATTTTCGAAGAAAGTGTGCGAGCGCATCAAGATCCAGAAACTTCGCATTTACGTGAAAGGAGGAAACCTTTGGACATTGACAGCTTTCCCAGGTTGGGATCCCGAAGTGTTGAGAAATGTGGACCCGAATTCACAATCAGGTAATGTATCGTTTGCGGGTCCGTATTTGGGAACGCCACAGGCCAGAACCATTTCATTCGGTATTCAAATAGGAATTTAATCGGCAACAGAATGAAAAGACTATCGATCATATTTCTCTCCGTTATTGTTCTCAGTTCGTGCGAAGACCTGCTGAACATTGAACCGGTTAACAGCATTCCGTCCGGTCAAGCGATCACCACGTATCAGGATTTGGACAATTTGGCCAATTCCATGTACAATGGTTTGCAGGGAAGTTCGCTTTATGGTGGCAATTTGCAATTGTATGCCGACCTCATGGCAGAAGATACGCAAGTAGATGAATCGCGGCTTTCGCCTTTCGGAACGTTAGAGATCTATCAGCGTGCTACTACCATTCAGATCGGAACGTTGCGCAGCACATGGCGCGAAGCCTACAAGGTGATCAATCGTGCAAACAACATCATCCGAGTAGTTGATGAAAACCTGCTTTCCGGAACAGAATTCGAAAACAAGAAAGGAACATTGAAGGCCGAAGCACTGTTCGTTCGAGCTCTTTGTCATTTTGAATTGTGCCGATTTTGGGCCTTGCCTTATGATGTGGATAAGCAGGGAAACAACAGTCAGGCTGGTGTTCCTTACCGAACGGAACCAACCTTGTCTTTTGAGCAAGATCTGGCAATTGCACGTTCTTCTGTAGAACAAGTTTATGCCAACGTGCTGAGCGATCTTGAAGAATCAGAAGCCTTATTTCAGGAGCAAGGTGTTAGAAGATCAACACATCGGGCATCGCAAATGGCCGCAACAGCCATCAAAGCGCGGGTGTTATTTGCAAAAGGCGATTATTTGGGAGCTTCGGATGCGGCAGGAGCAGTGATTTCGAGCAATCTATACAGCCTTTATCCTACCAATGCAGAAGACGATGCCTTGCTTATTCCATTCCGGTCGCAAGGTTACGCAACAGCCAACGAATCGATTTTTCAGCTCGCATTTACCACTTTCGATAACGGCCTGAATGAATCTTATTCGCAGTTCAATAATCTTCCTGTTTTTCAATATGCTTCTGAAGCGCTGATCACAAGTTATGCGCCTGGCGATCAACGGAAAACCAAATGGTTTTTGCAAAATCCGGTCAACTTGAAAGGGCGAATCATCAAGTATGATCGTCCGGGAGATGTGTTTTATAATGTGCCAGTTGTTCGCCTTGCAGAAATGCATTTGATACGTGCAGAAGCCAACATTAGCGCAGCCGGAAACGGCAATACTGCCGATGCATTGGCAAGTTATAATGCCATTCGGGAACGCGCTTTCGGTGTCGATTTCATTGAGGAAACGGGCACCAATCAGCTCTTGGAAAAGATCCAATTGGAAAGGCGCTGGGAATTGTGTTTTGAAAACGACCGCTATCACGAATTGAAGAGAAGGAAAGCGCCTTTGCGCGATGATGTTTCGTACAATGCTGCATCTTTACTATTCAAAATTCCTCAAGAAGAAATTGCTGGAAATCCTTCAATAGAACAAAACCCTTAACATTCTCATCATGAAAAAAATCTACTCTTTTTGTCTTGTGCTGATGGCCGCTAGTGGCTTTGCGCAAGTGCCTACCAATTTCGGCTCGAATGCCGAGGATGGAATCTCCTATCAAACCTACAATCTCATTGATCATGGGGTGGTGAGTTCAGTGCGTTTTCAAGCACAGAATGCTATTCAAGCAGGAGATGGAACTTGGGAGTTTTTCACTGGTAATTACGATCCGGTTTGGCGACCTTACAGTGCAAATGACACTTTATCGTCTTTCAATGCGATCATTGATCCAACGCTTGAAACTGCAAGTGCTCGACTCAATACACAAGCTTTGGGTGGAGGTGCCACTGGTTTGTTGCCGGCCATTCAAGCAGGCTATTACTACACGACCATTATCCAAGATGGAGGAGGAGACAATTTTATGTCAATCATTGAAACAGCTTTCTCGCCAGTGGCGATTGACACCGTTTACAACTCGCCAACAAGTCCGACAGAAGCTGATAACGTAACCGTGACTGTTGAATTGGCGAATGCACTTGTATTGAGCCCAGGAGAGCACCTTTTTATTCGTTCCAGTGTTGATGGTTACTCAAGTTCTAACTTCTTAGAGGTGACGAATTTTGCAAATGGCGTTGGCACGGTCACCGTTCCAGCTGGGGTGATTCCAGCAGGAACTACCGTAAGCTATTACGCTTTGGTTACGGAAGAGACCAATCCAGTTGCAGAAACCATTGATTATTTCACGCTTTTCTTCGGAAACAATAGTGGAAACAACTATGAATTCACCGTTTCTGCTGTCACAGCAATAGAAGATGTGACTACCGAATTCGGAATCGCAAGAACCTTAGATGGAATTATTATCCAAAATGCAGCAGAGCTTAAATCTGTTGAGTTGGTATCGGTAGATGGAAAACAGGTTTACGCACAAACAGTAAACGGGCAATCGCAGATTTCTATTGCTGCAAACCATCTTCCAACAGGAATCTATGTGTTGAAATTGAGTTGTGCTGATTTCCAAAAATCAACCAAGATCATGGTTGATTGATCTAAGACTTTAACTGTTCAAGGCCGTCCGAGCTGCTCGTGACGGCCTTTATTTTATCCAGACGATGAGATTTTTCCTATTCATTTTCCTTTTAGCAAGCACAGCATTTGGGCAAGATGCGAGCACGGTCAAATGTTATCCGCCCAATTGGTGGATTGGAATGCCCGAACAGGAATTTCAGCTGATGATCTATGGTGTAGATGAAGGTTGGAACGTGGCGCTGCCAAGCAATGCTGGAGTTCTCGTTACGGAAACGCACAAAGTCGAAAATCCGAAATATCTGTTCTTGGACATTTCGATTCCAACGGAGTTTTCTGGAAATAATGTTGAACTCAATTTTACGAATGGAGAAAAGTCGTTCAAACTCAATTATCCGCTTTTAAAGCGCGATGAATCTTCGAAAGTTCATCAAGGATTGAATCAGTCAGACCTTATCTACCTCATATTTCCAGACCGTTTTGCAAACGGAAATGAGCAGAATGATGTGATTGCAGGATTGACCGACACACGCGTGCTTCGCGATTCATTGAAAGTGAGACACGGAGGAGATATTCAGGGAATTCGCGAGAAACTATTTCACGTTAAAGATCTTGGTGCTACAGCGCTTTGGATCAATCCGCTGCTGACAAACGATCAGCCTTACGAGAGTTACCACGGCTATGCAGCCACCGATCATTATCAGATCGATCCGCGTTTTGGTACGCTGGAAGAATACAAAGCACTGATCAGCGAGTGCCATCAATCTGGAATGAAGATGATCATGGATATCGTTTTCAATCATGTTGGAGCCAATCATCATTTGATCAAAGATCTTCCAAGTAAGGATTGGATCCATCAGTGGGATGGTTTTCAGCGGACAAGTTATCGTGCGCCAACCTTGATGGATCCCTACGTTTCTAAAGCGGACAAAAAGGTGATGACCGATGGTTGGTTCGATCGTCACATGCCAGACCTCAATCAGCAGAACGAATTGCTGGCCAACTTCCTCATTTATAATTCTATCTGGTGGATTGAGATGACAGGAATTGATGCTTATCGCATTGATACTTACGCATATTCGGATGCAGAATTCATGGCCAACTGGGCCAAGATGATTAAGAAGTATTATCCCAAATTCAGTTTTTTTGGAGAGACCTGGGTTCACGGAACGCCCATTCAAGCGCATTTTACTCAGAACAATAATATGAATGGCGATTTCAATACGGAGTTGCCAGCTGTCACGGATTTTCAACTCTATTACGCCATTAACGATGCTTTAACGAAACCGCAAGGTTGGACGGATGGTGTGGCCAAATTGTATTACACCATGGCCAAGGATTTTGTTTACGAAGACCCGACACGAAACGTGATCTTCTTGGATAACCATGATCTCGGCCGCTTTTATTCCATGGTTGGGGAAGATTTCGACAAATGGAAAATGGGAATCGGTTGGTTGCTCACCACTCGTGGCATTCCCATGTTGTATTATGGAAGTGAAATTCTAATGACGGGATTTACCGATCCAGATGCGAAAGTCAGAGCAGATTATCCCGGAGGATGGAAAACGGATAAGCTTGATAAGTTCACTGAAAACGGACGGACGGCTTTCGAAAACGAAGCGTTCGCTTACATCCAGAAATTGGCACAGTTCCGCAAGGAAAGTAAGGCGCTGAAGCAAGGAAAAACCATGCAATTTGTTCCTGTTGATGGCTTGTATGTCTATTTCCGATACACCGATTCGGAAACGGTGATGTGTGCGATGAATACTTCCGATAAACCGATGGATATTGATTTAACACGTTTTCAGGAAAGACTGAAAGGAAAAACAGCGGCAACCAACGTGGTAACAGAGCAGAACGTGAACTTGAATGGGCTCACAATCAATCCGAAAAATTTGTTAATTCTTCATCTCAATTGACGGAAGTAGGAATTGTCTGTGTAACTTTTCGCTTCAAATTCTGAATGACATGAGAACATTTACACGTTTTTTAGGAACAATGAGTTTAATGCTGACTGTTGCCGCAACTGCATTTTCGCAGAGCTACAGTCAGAATCAGGAGCAACTCCGCAAGTACGAATCAGACGAATTGTACGAGCAAGATTGTAAATACGATCTGAGCGGAAAATGGGTTGGAACAGAAATTCAGTACGATGAAACCGGAACGTTCATCAAGGTGAAATTCGATATCGTTTTCGATTTCGTACAGGATGGAAATAAGGTCACTGGTACTTCATACATCAAGGACAAACTGCACGAAGATGTGGGTTACATGAACATCCGCGGCTACGTGATAGGGGATAAGCTGCATTTTGAAGAATACGAATTGACAGGACAACAGTGGGAAACACCAAACCGTGTGTGGTGCTTTAGAACTGGAGAGTTGGATCTGACCAAGATCAGAAGGAAAATGCAGCTTTCTGGCGATTATGATTCCTACGCAGCGTACGATTATCGTCCATGTCGCGATTACTGCCATACGGTGGTTCAGAAAGATGCAGGAGAGGATGATCAGCCAGAAGTTGCCGACCACAAATTCAGCTCGTTTGACGAGGATAATCTCATCACAGTGGCTCCAAGTCCATTCCGTGATCAGACCACACTTTCATATACACTTACAGAAAATGCAAAAGTGCAGTTGGATGTCTTTGACCTATCTGGCAGAAAATTGGTGGAAATCATAAACGGAAATCAAGCTGCTGGAAAGTATCGACAGGTTTTTGAAGCTGCTGGAAATCCTCCTGGAAGTTATTTGGTTCGCTTATTCGTGAATGACAAATTGTATACGAAGCAGGTAGTGTTGATGAGATGATTCTCTTGGTTCTAGATTAGAAAAGAACTGGCCTCGAAGAATTTCTTCTTCGAGGCTTTTTTCTGCTATTTGCAATTGTACACAATCACACCTTTTGCTTCCATGTGTCCAAGTTCGGCTGCCTTTTTCCAATCTACACAGGCTTTTTCGGTATCACCCAAACGTGCTTTGGCCTGGCCGCGATTGTAGTGCGCATCTGCCAAATTCGGATTCATCTCTATCACTCGCGTATAGTCAACAATAGCAGCTTCGTAGTTTTTCAATTTTTCAAATGTTTCTCCACGGATCAAGAACAATTGCGCTTCCGGCTTGTCAAGTTCATCTATTGCCCGCGAGTAATAGGTCAGTGCATCCACGTATTCTTCCGCTTCGTACGAAATGCGCCCGATATCCCACGTAAGTTGAACATTGGAAGGGTCTAGTTCAACCACCTTTTTGTAGTCTTTTAGAGCAGATTTTTGGTCATTCATTCGCATGTGCAATTGACCTCGATCGAAATGCGCTTGCATCAGACGTTGATCTTTTTTTACGATCACGCTATCATAATCGGCAAGCGCTTTTTGGTTCTTGCCCATTCGGATAAATGTTTGAGCACGATTCATATATGCTTGCGTCCCTTGTTCAGAACCAAGTTCTAAAGCCTTTGAATTTCCCTTCACTGACGATTCATAATCGCCCACATTGAAGGCGCAGAGTGCCATCCAGAAATGCGTATTGCCCTCGTTTGGAGCAAGTTCTGTAGCCTTGTGGAAGTCTTCGAAAGCACCTTGGAAATCATTCAACGCCCTTTTGGTATGCGCACGGTTTGAGATAGCGACCAGATCGGTAGAATCAGCTTTCAGTGCCCAATCAAACCAGCGTTTGGCCTGTTTGTAATCGCCTTCATTGAATGAGCTGACACCTCGTTCCAAGAAAGTCTGTCCAACCGCGAGTTGGAAACTTGAAATGAAAACTAAGATGAATAGAAATCGGCTCATTCGGATTCAGAAACGAAGACACAAGTTAGCCATCCCCATTTAGAAATCGAGACGGACAAAAACAAAAAGCCGTGAAAATCATGTGATTTTCACGGCTTTTAACATTCCTTGTGTTCCTCTAGCGGATCAGGGTAACCGTACCTGTTTTCTCCAAGTTTCCGAGGCTTCCTTCGTTCTTCACTTTAAGAACGTAGTAGTATGTTCCAGCTTTCGCTTCTTCGCCTGCAGGAGTGCGACCGTCCCAGAAAATTTCTCCCGATTTATCGTAGTGCATCACCATTCCCCATCTGTTATAGATAGTAAGTTCATAATCGATCACTCCGAAATTATCGATGAAGAGGTTGTCATTGTATCCATCATGATTTGGCGTAAATACGTTTGGAATATCAATCACTTGTGTGATCTCTACTTCAACACTGGCAGTATCTGTACATCCAAATTCATTGGTCACGGTTAATACCACATTGAAGAATCCTTCATCGCTAAATGGATGCAATGGGTTTTGCTCCTCAGCAAATTCGCCATCTCCAAACTCCCAAAACCAATCAGTGATGGAAGTATCGCCAGAAGCATCAGTAAACAAATGTCCAACCTCAAGCATTCCGGTCAAATTAGTTTCAATCACCGCATTTGGAGAAGGATAAAGACCGATAGCAACAGAATCTGAACTTGTAATAGAGCAGAATTGGTTGGAAACTGTAACTGTGTAAACCGTAGCAGAATCAGGTGTTACCGTGATGCTCGGTCCTGTTGAACCATTGCTCCAGAGGTAGTTGTCTCCACCCGAAGCAATCAGCGTAATGCTATCGCTGGCACAGATGAATTGATCTTCAGAAACAACAGCCACAGGCACAGGAACGAATTGAAGTACTGGCGCATTATCCGAATCAGAACAGCCATTTGCGTCCGTTACCGTCACGCTATACGTAGAAGACTCGAACACATTCAGCAGAGAATCAACTTCACCGGTCATCGGTTGCACACCATCAAACCATTGATAGCTTACGTTGCTTGGAACCGAAGTGGCTGACAGCGTGATGGTATCGCCTTCGCAAGTTGTATTCGGGCCATCAACAGAAACCACAACTGTTGGAAGCTCAAACACGTTCACTTCCGTTGTGTCTGAATCAGTAGAACATCCGTTCGCATCCACAACTGTAACCACGTATTCGCCAGATGCACTTACGGTAATTGATTGCGTTTGCTCACCGTTCGGTTCCCACAAGTAAGATTGACCGCCCGTTGCAGTAAGAACCACATCTCCACCATCGCAGAAAGAAGTTGGTCCGCTTGCAGAAACTTGAATTGGCTCCACTTCGAAGATCAACACCTCAACCGTATCAGAAGTTCCAACACAAGTATTTGCGTCAGCTACTTGAAGCGAGTAAGAACCCGAATTGAACACAGTGATAGATTGAGTCGTTTCACCTCCTGGTTCCCACAGATAAGCAGACGAACTTGGAGCTGTAAGCGTCACCGAATCGCCTTCGCAGAATGTGGTGGTTCCCGAAGCACTGATAACAGCTGTTGGCGAATCGAATACCGTCACATCAATACTTGCTGATGTTGAAGAACAGCCATTTTGGTCAGTTGCGGTCACGGTATAAGAACCTGTTTGTGTAACAGATATCGATTGGTCGGTTTCGCCATTTGGCAACCAAGAATAAGATGAAGCTGACGATGCAGTTAAAATAACTTCTCCTCCTTCGCAGAACTCAGTCGGCCCATTCACAGAAATGGTAACCGTGTCAGGTTCGAAAACCACAACTTCAACGGCTGTAAGTGCCGAACCTTCGCATCCGTTAGCATCAACAACCGTTACGGAATAAACTCCGGATTCGTCAACTGTGATAGACTGTGTGGTTTCGCCATTCGGTGTCCAATCGTAAGAATCTGCAGATGAAGATGTCAACGTGATTGAACCACCTCGACAGATTTCCGTAGGGCCATTAGCCACGATGACAGGTTCAGGACTTTCGTTTACGATTACTTGTGTCGGAGTGGATGTTCCCTGACATCCGTTTTCATCCGTTATCGTCACTCGGTAAATTCCGGATTCAGTCAGAATAACCGACTGAGTAGTTTGTCCGAATGGTGCCCAAGCGTATGATTCGCCAACACTTGAAGTAAGCGTTACAGAACCACCTTCGCAGAATGTCAACGGGCCATCAGCCGTAACTGTTGGAACAGGAAGATCATAAACAGTGATGGTGGTTTCAGCAGATGATGACTCGCAACCGTTAACATCCGTTACAGTTACCGAATACGTTCCCGAAGTAGTAATTGTGATTGAAGAAGTTGTTTCGCCATTTGGCAACCAAGCGTAAGATGAACCTTGCGAAGCAGATAACGTGACCGATCCACCTTGGCAGAATTCCGTTGGGTCAGAAACGTTGATTGTGGCATCCGCAACAGTGAAGTTGCCTACAGAAACAGTATCTGAAGAACCTGTACAGCCGTTCTGATCGGTTACAACCACCCAGTAATCACCAGCTTCGGAAACCGTTATCGAGGAGCTGATCTCTGAATTTGGATGCCAATCATACTGATCAAAATTTCCTGTGGTAAGAACAACCGAATCGCCTTCGCAGAAGGTCAATGGGCCGTTTGCACTTACAATTGGAGTAGGATTTTCATGTGCGATCACATCAATTGTGTCTGACTGTGAAATACATCCATTCGCATCTGTAATGGTTACAGAATACGCACCAGAAGTCGTTGCAAGAACGATTTGTGATGTTTCTCCAGATGGTGCCCATAGGTAAGATGATGCAGAAGAAGCAGTAAGCGCAAGTTCTTTTCCTTCACAGAATTCCGTTGGCCCGCTTGCAAAAATTTGAGCAGTGTCCACATCAAAATTGGTTACTGTGATGATGTTTGAAATGCCTGTACATCCCTGTTCATCCGTAACCGTCAACTGATAATCTCCTGTTTCTGTAACAAGAATCGATTGGTTTGTTTCTCCGTTTGGAGACCAGTTATATATGAATCCGCTTGGTCCGGAAAGCTCCACAGAACCACCTTCACAGAATTGTGTTGGGCCATTTGCAATGATCACAGGTTCTGGATTTTGATTCGCAACCACCTGAATTGGGGTGGAAGTTCCCTGACATCCATTCTCGTCTGTTACAGTCACTCGGTAAATTCCGGATTCAGTCAGAATTACGGACTGAGTAGTCTGTCCGAATGGCGCCCAAGCGTAAGATTCAGCTTCGCTAGACGTGAGCGTTACCGAACCACCTTCGCAGAAAGTTAGTGGTCCGTCAGCTGTAACTGTTGGAACAGGAAGATCATAAACCGTGATGGTCGCTTCAGCAGAAGTTGATTCGCAACCGTTAACATCCGTTACGGTAACCGAATACGTTCCTGAAGTAGAAACCGTGATTGAAGAAGTCGTTTCACCGTTTGGTAACCAAGCGTAAGATGAACCCTGCGAAGCAGATAATGTCACTGATGCGCCTTGGCAGAATTCCGTTGGTCCCGAAACATCAATAGTTGCTGGATCAACTTGGAACATGGTTACAGAAGTTGCAGCAGATGTTCCGTTACAACCATGTTCAGTTACCACGCTCACGCTGTAATCTCCTGCATCGTAAACAGTAATTGACTGAGTTGTTTCTCCGTTCGGGCTCCAAGAATAGCTAGCATTTTCACTTGCGGTGAGCGTTACAGAATCTCCTTCGCAGAAGATGATTGGACCATCAGCCGTAATGGTTGGAACAACCAGATTCGGTTCAGTCAGCGTAGTTGAATAGGTGTAGATACATCCATTCTGATCTACGATGGTTGCCACATAAGTTCCTGCGCTCAGACCCGAAATATCTGCGGTGTTGCCACCATTGTCCCACGAAACCAAGTAAGGTCCAAGACCACCGGAAACCGTTAGGTCAATCGAGCCATCGTTTCCTTCAAAACAAGTTGGATTTATATCAATGCTTGATGCTTGAAGCGTATCAGGCTCAGTAACCGTTGCAGAAGCTGAAACGGTACATCCATTCTCATCTGTAACAAGAACATTGTAAGAACCTGGGCCAATGTTGTTCAAATCTTCAGTTGTTGCTCCGTTGTCCCAATCGAAAACGTATGGGGCAGTTCCACCAGTTACGGTCAATTCCACCACACCATTTCCAACTCCATGACAAGAAACATTGTCAACTGCAGTAGCAGCTTCGAGAAGTGCTGGTTGCGTTACGTTTCCACTAACAGTTTGCGAACAGTTAACCGCATCAACAACGGTAACCGTGTATTGTCCAGCAGCCAATCCAGAGATCGAGCTGTCCGTTCCACCATTGCTCCATGAGTAAGTGAATGGAGCCGTTCCGCCTGTTACAACAGCGGTGGCAGAACCATCGCCAGCTTGAAAACAGCTGAGTCTTTGGGTATTGATTGCTACTGTGAATCCGGTACAAAGCAATGGGTTGACGGTGATGGTGATCGTTTCGTCACAACCGTTCGCATCTGTTACAGTTACCGTGTACGTTCCTGGGCAAAGGTCAGTAGCGGTTTGATTAGATTGACCATCGCTCCAATCGTACGAATATGGAGGTGTTCCACCTGAAGGATTTGCAGTAGCCGAACCATCGCAACCATTGAATGTCTGCTCATCAACCACAACGCTTGATACACTCAAGGCAGTTGGCTCAGAAATAACCACAGAACCTGAAGCTTCGCAACCGATTGAGTCGGTTACAACCACTGAATAAGGTCCGGCAGTAATTCCATCAATGGTCTGTGTCGTTCCTGAATTGTTCCACAGATACGTGAATGGCGTGTTGTTTTGAACTGTGATCGGAGTGGCAGTTGCAGTTCCATCTTCACCGTCATTACAGCTTGCGTCAGTTCCAGTAACATCTACATCAAGATCACAAGATGGTGGGTTAACGATATTGCTCGTGGTGAATTCACATTCGTTAGCATCGGTGACGATAACGGTGTAGGTTCCAGCGCAAAGGTCAACCGCAGTTTGCGTGGTTTGGCCATCGCTCCACTCATATGTGTAAGGAGGTGTCCCGCCTATTGGGTTGGCCGTTGCCGAACCATTGCAACCGTTCACCAATGTCTCATCCTGAACAACCACCACCGCGTTCAGTACATCAGGTTCACCAACAACTGAACTACAGTTGGAAACGCATCCGTTTTCATCGGTAACAGTTACAACATACGTTCCTGCAACCAAACCAGTTTGAGACGCATCTGTGCTTCCATTGCTCCAAGAATAGGAGAACGGAGCGGTTCCTCCAGCCACCGAAACTTCGACAGTTCCGTTATCATCGCCATTACAGAGCGCATCTTCAGAACTGCAGGTCAAGTCGAGTGCATCCGGTTCCGAAATGGTCGTTTCGTACGTAAATAGACATCCGTTCTGATCGGCAAATGTGACTGAATATGTTCCTGCCGAAAGGTCACTGATATCTTGCGTATGAGCACCTGTGCTCCAAGTATATAAATATGGTCCAAGACCACCGGTTGGAGTAAGGTCAATGGAGCCGTTGTCACCAGCATTGCAGGAAACATCCACATCAATGCTCGAAGCGCCAAGTGTATCTGGTTGAGTAACCGTTCCAGAAGAAGTTGTGGTACAGCCATTATCGTCCGTGATCAAAACGTTATAAATACCAGGCCCAAGGTCTTCAAGGTCTTCAGAGGTTGCTCCGTTATCCCAATCAAAAACATAAGGAGCTGTTCCGCCAGTTACGGTCAATTCGACAACTCCATTTTCAACTCCGTTACACGAAACGTTATCAACTGCCGTAGCTGCTTCGAGAAGCGCAGGCTGCGTCACATTTCCGCTTACTGTCTGAGAGCAGTTGACATCGTCAACAACGGTAACTGTGTATGAACCAGCGGCCAATCCTGAGATGTTGCTAGTTGTTTCAGCATTGTTCCAAGAGTAAGTGAACGGAGACGTTCCGCCAGTTACAATTGCAGTGGCAGAACCATCACCAGCTTGAAAACAGCTCAATCGTTCCGTGTTCACCGCTACGGAGAAACCAGTACAAAGAAGTGGGTTCACCGTGATAGTAACCGTTTCATCACAACCGTTGGCATCGGTTACGGTAACTGTGTAAGTTCCTGGACAAAGGTCAGAAGCTGTCTGTGTGGTTTGAGCGTCAGCATCGTTCCAAGCATAGTCATATGGAGGCGTTCCGCCAGATGGATTTGCTGTTGCAGAACCATCGCATCCGTTGAAGTTTTGCTCATCAATTACACTCGTTCCAACAGAAAGAGCCGTTGGTTCTGAAACCACCACCGAACCTGAGGCTTGACAACCGATGGAATCTGTTACGACCACAGAGTACGGTCCAGCAGAAATTCCGTTTATCGTTTGTGTTGTTCCTGAATTGTTCCACAGATATGTGAAAGGAGTGTTGTTTTGCTGAGTAAGCGGTGTAGCTGTTGCTGTTCCGTCAGAACCGTCATTGCAACTTACATCAGACGCGGTTACGTCCACATCCAAATCGCAAGTTGGTGGATTGATGACCACACTTGTAGTGAATTCGCAACCGTTGGCATCCGTAACCGTGATGGAATAAATTCCGTCACAAAGATCAATTGCGGTCGAATCTGTTTGCCCATCGCTCCACTCGTAACTGTAAGGAGCAGTCCCACCAGTTGGCGTAGCAATTGCAGAACCGTTACAGCCATTCACCAAGGTTTCGTCAAAAGCCGTAACCACAGCGTTCAGCACGTTAGGCTCGCCAACAACTGAACTACAGGTGATGATGCATCCGTTTGCATCCGTAACGGTTACACCATATGTTCCAGCTGTAAGTTCAGATTGAGAAGCATCCGTGTTTCCGTTGCTCCAAGCGTACGTGTACGGAGAAGTTCCTCCAGCTATAGCTACTTCAACACTTCCGTTAGCATCGCCATTACAAAGCGCGTCTTCCGAAGTACAGGTCGGAACCAGTGCATCAGGTTCAGAAACAGTATAAGTACCAGTTGTTGAACAGCCGTTTACATCCTCAATTGTAACCGTGTATGAACCAGCTTCAAGTCCAGTCAGATCTTCGGAGGAAGAAGTGAATCCGTTGGGGCCGGTCCAGCTGAAACTATAAGCTTGACAAGTAGCACCTCCAATAACAGTGATGTCAATTTCGCCATCTGGAGCTCCATTACAGGAAACACCTGCACCACCAACATATTCCGACACTTCGAAACCATCGATTTCCAACGCGTCTGGCTCGGCTAGCGTTATTAATTCCGTTTCAGTAGAACCATTAGCGTCTGTGACAATTACAGTATATGTTCCTGCTGCAAGACCTGTTGCCGTTTCAGTAGTTTGACCATCAGACCAATCGTAAGAATAAGGAAGACATCCGCCAGAAACATTTGCCGTAGCTGTTCCATCCGTTGCACCATTGCAGCTAACGTTTGCACCACAATTAACCGTTGATGGGTCAATTGCAAGAACAAGAACCGATGGCGTGATGGTTACATCGAATGAGCAATCGAAGGTGTTGCCAGCGAGGTCAGTGGCCGTGTAGGTAACCGTTGTTGTTCCAACCGGGAATGAATCGCCCGAATTGTGAGTGCTTGAAAGTGACGCTGAGCAGTTGTCGTCTGCCTGCGGAATATTCCAAGTAACAACTGGAGTACAATCATTGCTTGCTGGAGTAACATCAATATTTGATGGACAGCCAAGAATCGTTGGGTCTTCATCATCAGAAACCACCACATCCTGCGTGCAAGTTGCCGTATTTCCGTTCACATCCGTAGCGGTCCAGGTCACGGTTGTTGTTCCGACTGAATACGGCCCAGCATTGTCAACCAGAGTTGAAGCAACGCCACAGTTATCGGAAGAAGTTGCTGTTCCGATGGAAGAGGAAGAAGAACACAACCCAGCATCAGTAGAGATGTTTGCAGTCGCTGGACAGGTGACTGATGGGTCTTCATCATCAGAAACAACCACATCTTGAGAACAAGTGGCCGTGTTGCCGTTCACATCGGTGGCAGTCCAAGTAACGGTTGTTGTTCCAACCGAATAAGGACCTGAGTTGTCGACCAATGTTGAAGCAACGCCACAGTTGTCAGAAGAAGTTACCGTTCCGATAGAAGCAGAAGAAGTACATAGACCAGCATCTGTGGAGATGTTGGCAGTTGCAGGGCAGGAAACCGATGGGTTCTCATCATCCGAAACCACCACATCCTGCGTACAGGTGGCCGTGTTGCCGTTCACGTCCGTAGCTGTCCAAGTAACGATTGTTGGTCCAACTGAATAAGGACCTGAGTTGTCAGGCAGAGTTGAAGTAACGCCACAGTTATCAGAAGAAGTTGCTGTTCCGATAGAAGCAGTAGAAGTACAAAGGCCAGCATCGGTGCTGATATTGGCTGTTGCTGGACAGATGACTGAGGGGGCTTCATCATCCGTTACAACCACATCCTGCGAGCAACTTGCGGTGTTTCCGGTAAAGTCCGTTGCCGTCCAAGTAACGGTTGTTGTTCCAACTGAATAAGGGCCAGCGTTATCTACAATTGTTGATTGAACACCACAGTTGTCAGACGAAGTAGCCGTTCCGATTGAAGCAGAAGAAGTGCACAACCCAGCGTCAGTAGTGATGTTCGCAGTTGCGGGACATGTGATTGTCGGTGGAACCGGGTCATTCTGATTTATAGACGCACTTGCGTCATCAGTACAGCCATTCGCATCAGTAACAACAACTGAATAATTCCCAACCCCGAGAGAAGATATGTTTGCAGTTGACATTCCTCCAGGAGTCCAAACGTATCCGTAAGCTGCAGTTCCTCCAGAAATGGATGTTGAAATGGCACCTTCTGTTCCGCCTGCGCAAATCACATTGGCATCTGTAGTTGCAGTAATTACAGGTTCAGGGAAAACTGTGATTGATTCTGAAGCGTTTGTTGTACAAGCTGAAGCAGTAAAAATCACAAAATGAGTTACGGTGTAAGAGCCATCGGCACCATAAGAGTGCGTTGGGTTTTCTTGCGTTGATGAGTTTCCATCTCCGAAGGTCCAATAGTGTGAAACCGTTCCGCCAGACGTCCCAGTATTGCTAAATGCGAAACTATTTCCATCAAAACATTGGCTTGGATCATTAGCGTTAAAATCAGGACGAATTACGGTGACAGTTTCGGTTGAAGTCTGTGTTTGAGAATTGCAGGCATCAGTCACCGTGTAAGTGTACGTGGTGGTATTTGCAGGAGAGACTGTCACGTTTGCGCCAACTGGAGCTCCATTATCCCATGAACCTGAATAAGGAGGCAAACTTCCGCTGACGTTGGCAGTCAAGTTAGCAGATTGTCCAAGACAGATGGTGGTTTCACCAGTCGTAGTCAATGCAAGTGGAACATCATTATCAATCACGTTGATTGTAGCAGATCCCGGAGCCAAACAATCACATGGAGGTTGGTCCATGTTGACCACGATTGTTTCGATTCCTTCAGCAATGAAGTCAAGTGGAACAACAATTGGAATTATGACTGAATTCTGACCTGCGGGAATAGTTACCGTTGTTGGAAATGAATTGTAATCAACGCCATTGGTGGCTGTTCCGCTCACGCTATAAGTAGCACTTATCGGAGTTCCGTTGTTCGCAACATCAACTCTTGAGAATACAATGTACTCGTCAGAACATCCTTCTTCAATTTGCGTGTTGGTGAAATCTACCGTTATTCCACCTCCGGCAGTAAAACTTCCTGCTTCGAGGAAGACACCTGAATCGTATATGTGGTCTCCAGCGTCAGCAATCGCCAATCGTATATGATACGTTTGGCAAGGCGTTACAACAGCTTTGGCTGTTAAAACAGTTGTGTAACCATCGTACTGAACCGCAGGTCCATTGTGGTTTTCAACATAGTAAGCACAATTTTCGCAAGGACCATTGGCAGGCTCGTTTTGGCTGTAGCCATTGTTGACGTTATTGATAGCTACTGGAGTAGTGGTGTTTGGAATCAGCGCAATATTTGCCGAATTACCAACGTAAGGACCGCTTATTCCTGGGCCAGAAATAAAGAATCCGAACACATCATTGTATTGTGAGTTTACCCATTCTGGATATTCTTCCGAAGCAAAAACATATCTGAACGAAAGTGAATCATCTTGTGGTACGAAATCGAATTCCAAAATAACCGCATCGTAAGTGGTTACTCCTGCAAGACTTGTAAGGTTTGCATCTCCAGTTCTTCCTTGGTCGACCCCGGCATTGTTATCATCGTCAGGGCCAATGGCAGTATTGGCACTTCCAGTGGTAAGAAGAATACCATTCTGCATGGCAAAAGTGGTTCCTGTTGCGTTGAAAGTTCCAGCGGCAGATGCAGGCCCGATATAATTTACGTTGGAAACTGTAACACATGAACCAAGAAGTACATTTTCAACCAATGCTTGCACTTGGTTTGTTGTAGATGACTGATTGACAGTAATCTGTGCAAAAGCCCCACTTGCTCCAAGAAAAAACAGCGTAATGAAGGGCAATGACTTTATGCGCATCATATTTGTTGTTGAGTAGATGTTTCTAAGGAATCTTATTTCCATGCTGCTTGTCGAATTCGTTTCTGACGGACGTCAAATCTACGTCTTCGTCTATACATTTGCACAATTAATCGACAATCAACAATGATTTATCGAGAATCGGACAGAGGTCCGCTCTAGGGGCGTTCACTGCATTTTAACAATATGTGTATGAGGTATTTGGGAATTGTGTCAATTTTATGGATGGTCACGTTGTGTAAAGCTGGTTTGGCCCAAGATTCTGTTGAGTCTGTAACGGATTCAACCAAGCGGCCCATAAATTTTGTTTTCAGTGTTGGCGGTGGTGTGACTAAGTTTTTGGGAGATGTTCAAGATGCATCGGCAAAGGCTAACGTTCATATATTAGGAAATAGAGCCGCGTATGACCTTAATCTAGGTCTTGGATTTTCTAAATCGTTCACGCTGAATTTCAATGTCATCTATGGTAAACTGAGTGGTAACGAGAATGCATTTAAGGAGCATCGCAATTTTGAAACGCAAATGGTTCAGGCAGGGATTAATGTAGAATACAACTTTGCGGGACTATACAAATATCGATTGCCTGTGGTCAATCCATTTCTTGTAGCTGGAGCCTACTACAGTAACTATTTCAATCTGCGCACCGATTTACTTTATGATGGTGAGAACCAATACAATTATTGGTCTGATGGAACCATCCGAAATCTTGCTGAGACACCAGGGAATCGCGATCTAGCTCAGAATGTTTCACGCGATTTCGAATACGAAACGCTGGTCAAGAAATCGATGAGCACGTTCACGGCATCTGCTGGTTTAGGTGTTGATTTACATTTGAGTAGAGCCTTTTCCGTACGATTAATGAGCAGATACTTCTTTTCGGTGAACGATGAAGTTGATGGCAATTCCACTGGCAATTCCGCTGGATTGAATGACGGATTCTTTTTGAATCAACTTTCGTTGGTGGTAAACACAATGGCATTCAATACATCGCGAAATGCAGAACTGCCTAATTACAAATTCCTGTTCGATCCGTCTCAATTATCTATTGTTGAAAATGAAGATAGGGACGAAGATGGCGTGAAGGATATTTTGGATAAGTGTGCTGCTACACCGAGCGGAGTTAAAGTTGACAAAGCGGGATGTCCGTTAGATGAGGACGTTGACGGAATTCCTGATTACCGCGACAATAGTTTGAACACGGGAAAGGATGAGGTGGTTGACCAGACCGGCAAGCCGATCGATTATGAATTGGTGGCCGAGAAATGGATGGTTTCGGAAAACGTTTACGGTATCAATTGGGATAAGAGATATCCTAACCCAAGATTTGTGGAGAACAAAGGTTATACAGTAAATGTGGCCACTGATAAAGAGCAGGAGGGAAAAGAGGTGAATCCGCGTCTTTTGAAAATTCCAGAATTGAGGAAGCAAGTGCTGAACGATTCCCTCATCATATACAGACTTGGGGTTTTTGAAAAGTTCGAAGACGCTGAGTCGCAAAGATTGGAATTGGAGAAAGAAGGTATTTATTCCTCTTACGAAGTGCCTGAATCCTATTCGATTCAAGCTGCTGAACAATTGGCAGGTTCTGGTCAAGTGCAAAAAGCGTTTAATGCAACTTCTTATGGGATGCAAGAAGCGATTGAAAACATTAAAGCCAGTGAAACTGTCCAGTCAGCAGAATTGGACTACACCGTTTCTAGATTCGAACGTTACCTATTCGATGGAACTCCAGAGGTAATGTTGGTGAAGGATTTTCTGTTGAGCATGAATGCTTTCATTTATGATCCAGTTGTCAGCAATTCGATAGCTCCAGTTCAAGAAAAACTGGACGCAAACCCTGTTCCCAAGGCAACTTTTGTTCTGAATGTACCTGTCGATGAATCAGAGGTAGAGCACCCGATAATGGAGGAGAAATCAGAGCCGATAGTAGATGTTCAAGCAGATATCACAACAGATGAATTGAGAACGCCAGAATCGTCAGAAGTTGATCAGCCAGAAGTGGGTGTTGCAGTTGAAAATAGAATGTCAGAGCCGGTGCCAAGCACGCTTACCGGAGCCCCTTTGAAGGAAGCGATCAAAGAAATTCGTTCAACCTCGAACTTGAAAAAACAACCGCGTATCAATTACGCACCCGTAAAACCTCAGTTTAAAATGGCCGATCAAAATAATGACGGGCTCATTTCTGCGGTAGAGATTCAAAAGGTTCTGGATCAGATCTTAGAAGGCAATTCTTCGGTGACAACCGAACAATTCAATGAGATGAATGCCTACTTCACAGACTTTACCGAAAATGTTGAGCCAATCGACTTTGGAGGAACCAAAGTGGCATTCGTAAATGGAGTGCTGACAATTTTGAAAACAGAAGGTGGCGAGTACAAAGAAGAATCTAGAAGACTACTTGCAAAGAAATATAAGGAAGCTGATTTCAATAAGGACGGAGAATTGACACCTGATGAAGTGCAGCAAATGATTGATCTATTCCTAAAAGGTGGCTCTTCTTACTCGCAAGAGAAAGTACACGAGCTGATTGATCTCTACTTTGAGTAGAACTTGAAGTTATTTGAAATAAAAAAGGCTTTCCAAACGGAAAGCCTTTTTTGTAGCCCGTAGGGGACAGATCTCGAACATTTGGAAGGATTTTGAAGCATTGCTTCGAATTTGAATAACTAGTCTCGAATTTGACCCGCCTTCTTACATTCAATCTAAAGAGACCGTTCTCCAACTGGGACGTTTTACAAGGTATTTGAAGGTGACCTGTTTGCTTTCTCCAGGTAACAGCGTCAATTTCCAATCGAGAATTCCCTTGTCTTCATCCAGTTTCACACCTTCGGTATCGATCAACGAAATGGAAATGTCTCGAGATGTGGAGACCGGTAATTGGTCCTGTAAATGAAGCCTCACCAGTTTGTCTTTGTTGTTCTTTAGCTTGATGGTGAAGCCTCGATAATCAATCGTCTTGTTGCCAATTATCTGCTGCTTGGTAAACTCCTTCATTTGCTCTCGTTCCACCACCAAAGATTTATCAGAGCCAAGCGAAACGAGCATGGTATCTCCTGTGTTTTGAGGCGATAAGAGCGATTGTCCAATGTAAGTGCCAGAAACATAGAGGCTAACAATACCTTCCAATAGCTCAAATCGTTCCCAGTCGGTGATCTTGGCTACCAGAAAAGCGTGAGGTACTTCGATGGGGGCGGAGAAGTAGCTCATGTCTGCGTTCATTTCCAGTTCATCTATTTGCACGGTGTAATCCTTATCGTCAGAAAGCACGGTGAAAGGAGTCTCCACCTTGTAAAAAACGCGGGTTTCCTTTTTAGCAACCGAAGTGTTCACCGATATTCGCTTGTTCCTCGCCCGAAAATCTGATGTGTAATTATTACTGAAATATGGTTGAGAACTGATAGACGCTATTCCTCCATCCACATCGCCATATTGTGCTGGAATGCCACCTGTAAGTACGCGTACGCTTTCGTAGGCCGATTGCGGAAGCGAGGAAGATCCGCGCACCTTCACGCCATCAATGTAGGGATTCAAAGCACCATCCCGCGAGCCTCGAATCAAACCAAGTTCATTTTGCATGCCAGCCACAGTTGTAACTACCGAATTTGCACCGCGCGCTGGCATTTTTTCAATTTCTACACCAGCAACCGAACTGAGCAGGTTTCCACCTCCATACCCTCCGGGCCTAATTTCACTGGCTGAAAATGAAGAGCCAGAACCTCCGTCTTTCTGTATGAGTGGAACGGTATAGGCAATCACACAGACTTCATCCAGCTGTACGCCTGCGCTCAATTTAAAATCGGCAATTGCAATCTGATCACCATGAACTGGAATTCCTTTCCGTTCCTGCGAAGTGAAACCGACCGAACTGACCTTGAGGTCGTACATTCCGGCACTGATGTTTTTCAGTTTAAAGACTCCGTCAAAATCTGTGGTCGAACCGGTTACTATTTCCCCTTCATTCAGTAGCGCCACATTGGCAAATGGAATCGGTTCAGAACGGTCGTCTGATACCGTTCCCTGGATACTTCCCGAACCAGTAAGTTCCATGCTGGCAATATTGAGTTCAGGTGTTGGCTTAGAATTTCTCAAGCTGCCAAGATCCCAGCGTTTTAGTTCTGGCATTTGGCCGCTTTCAAACGGATTTTCAGAGGTCAGATTGAGCTTCACATCTTTCCAGTCTGACCCGCTGCTTTGACGCACGTTGGCCTTTAGAATCAGATTGATCGGTTCGTCTATGTCCTCAGCCCGTAGGTCGTAAATGGGAGTCCAACCGGCATTCGGAATGATGTATTTGAGCGAGATGTTTCCTTTGAAAGTGTCTTCGCAACTTGCTTCAACAACAATTTCACTTGTTTTTGGAGGAACAATACTGGTTATCTCCTGCTTTTGAGCGGTTTTTTCGCGCAGCAGTTTTTCCAGATCCTTGATTCTTCTATGGCTTTTTCGTTGAGCCATTTTCACTTCCTTTAGCTTCACCTCATAGAATTCAACGGTCTCGATGAGTTCATTTACCCGCACACCTTCCTGCTGTCCGCCTATTTCGTTGTTCAGAGCCAATATCTTCTCTTGGTTCTGATACAAAGCCAGCACGTCCGATTCGTCCTCTATAATAATCTGTAGACTGTCCAGACTTGTTTGAAGCGCCTCGGATTTTTCATTCTTGTCAAGGTGCTTTAGGAAGTTCGAACGCTTGTTAACGTAGTTGATCACAAGTCCATCGTCTACCTTCACCTGAAGGCTATTGTCCATCAGGTCGGGTTCCAAACCCTCAAACACCAGCCTGTATTTTCCCGGTTTCAGCTTTAATGGCTTTACTCGTTTTACCTGAGCTCCTTTAAAGTAAACGGTCACTTCGCTCACTTCAGAGTTCAACTTTTTTTCTTCAATAGCTGTGTCTTGGGCCAAAGCAACTTCAGCCAACAGCATCACCAAAATGAGCAGTAGATTTTTCATGACTTATGGGTTTTTAGGATTTCCATTCAAGTTACCCAACATTACAGTCTTACGGGGTCTGTTTTTTGCCAATATCTCCGTATTCATTGCAAGTCTGAATAGGTGAATAATGAAGGATTGGCTATGGATTTGAACTGGGAGCGGACAGGCTAAAATAACAGACCCAAAAAATATCAGGATGGACCGAAAACATCAATTGACGTCCATTTTTATGAAAATTGTCACCTCCTTAGGCATCGAGGTTGCCACGCTAATCTCTAATAATTGTTAATAAACAGTTGGGCGAAAGCAACCCAAACAATTTTTGTTTTCGGGCCAGCGTAGTACATGTAACATCATTTCAAAAAATCTCAAAATAATGTAGTTGAAACCTTAGATTTAAAAAATTCTTGCCATGAAAACACCAGCCCCTTCCGCCCTAAGAATTGCCAGTCTTGCTTTCATCATCCTCGTACTGTTCGGATGTAAGGATAAAAGCAATGAACCTATTGATCCGGCATTTGCTGGATACATCTCTGCATTTACCAGCGGAGTGGTAAGCAATAGCACAACCATTCAGATAAAACTAGCAGAGTCGCACCCCGATGCTGAGATCAACACGCGGATTGAAAAAGAACTGTTCGATTTCAGTCCGAATGTGGATGGTGAAGCGTTTTGGCTGGATAACCGAACCATTGAGTTTCGTCCGAAAGAGCGGTTGAAATCAGGCAAGGCGTATGAGGTGGAATTCGACCTCTACAAACTGGTTGACGTGCCGGAAAACCTGAAAACGTTGGTATTCCAGATTCAGGTGATGAAGCAATCGATGGCAGTGGCATTTGATGGAATGGAAGCCTACGATACCGACCTGAAATGGCAGATGATGCGCGGCTATGTGACCACCTACGATGTGGCTTTTGCAGATGATGTGGAAGCTTCGCTGGTGGCTTTGCAGAATGGCAAGGAACTCAGTCTGAGCTGGGAACATGAAGGTGGAGGTAAGCTGCATCGATTCATCATCGATAGCATTAGCAGAACGGAAGATCGCGGGCAAGTGATCTTACAGTGGAACGGAGAAAAACTTGGTTTTGAAGGAGAAGAGGAGCGAAGCTATGACATTCCGCCATTGGGAGAATTCACGGTTTTGGATGTGAAAACCACTACACAGCCCGAGCAGATGATCACCATCTTCTTTTCCGATCCAATTAGTACGGAGATTGACCTCAATGGCCTGATTTACCTAAGACCACAAGCTGATATTCGCTTGGTGCGCGAAGGAAATTCAGTAAAACTGTATCCTGTCAAACGCCTTATTGGTGACATCACACTTATTGTGACCGATGGCGTGCGCAACTCACTCAACTATCAATTGATGGCTGAATATCAGAAAAAGGTCAAGTTCACCAGCATCAAACCTTCGGTTGAATTGATTGGAAAAGGTGTTATTCTGCCAAGTTCTGATGGATTGACCTTCCCGTTCAAAGCGGTGAGTCTGAAGGCTGTAAATGTGCGTGTTCTCAGGATTTTTGAGAACAATATGGCGCAGTTCTTTCAAGTAAATCAGTTTGATGGAACTGACGAAATGAAGCGCGTGGCCCGTCCGGTTTTCAATGGCGAAGTAGAACTCAAATCCGAAAAACCGATTGACTACGGCAGCTGGAACAATTTCTCCATCGACCTCTCGAAACTCATAAAGGCCGAACCCGGAGCGCTCTATCGCGTGCAGGTCAGTTTCACCAAAAAGCAATCGCTTTATCCTTGCGAAAGTGGCGGAACGAAGGAAGAGGATGAGGTTTGGGACGAGCCCGATTATGAGAATGAGTTTGATAGCCCACCGCGCTGGGATTACTACGATGACGAAGATTATTATGATTATCGCCACTATAAATATGAAGACAGGGATAATCCGTGCTCGCAATCATACTATATGCGAGGCGATCGTTTTCCTGCCAGAAACTTCTTGGCATCCGACCTCGGAATCATTGCTAAAAGCGGCCGTGGCACGGATATGTTGGTGGCCGTTACCGACCTCAGAACTACCGATCCGATGTCGAATGTGGAAGTGGAGATTTACAACTTTCAACAACAATTGGTAGGGAGTTCTACTACCGATGGTGATGGTTTTGTAAAGATCGACCTGAAGCGAAAGCCTTATCTGCTTATTGCCAAAAAAGATGGACAGCGCGGTTATTTGCGCCTGGATGATGGTTCGGCCCTTTCCATGAGCATGTTCGATATTGGTGGACAGCAGAATAAGAAAGGTGTCAAAGGATTCATTTATGGCGAGCGTGGCGTGTGGCGTCCGGGCGATTCGCTGTTCGTGTCCTTCATTTTGCAAGATGAGAACCACGTTCTACCCAAAGATCATCCGGTGGTTTTTGAGCTCTACACACCGCAACAACAGCTTTTTGAACGGAAAGTGCGCACCACTTCGATCAATGGATTCTACGATTTCAGAACCTCAACAGCTGTAGATGCGCCAACTGGAAACTGGTTGGCGAAGATCAAAGTGGGTGGTTCCGAATTCACAAAGACCATCAAAATAGAAACCATCAAACCGAATCGACTCAAGATCAAGATTGATTTTGGAAGTGAGATTCTGACCGATGTTGTGAAACCAAAAGGAACGCTTGAAGTGAAATGGCTGCATGGCGCCATTGCCGATAACCTGAAAGCGGATGTGGAATTGAACCTTACCAAAGGCTCAACAGTATTTGAAAAGTATCCTGATTACATCTTTGATGACCCTGCAAAAGACTTTGATGCGGAAGAGAAAATGGTGTTCGAAGGCAAGTTGGATGCTGATGGAAAAGCCACCGTTCAACCAGACATTCAGGTTGCGAAAAACGCACCCGGAATGCTGTCTGCCAATTTCAAGATACGTGCGTTTGAGCAAGGAGGCGATTTCTCAGTCGATCGGTTCAGCATGCCGTATTCGCCTTATCGCGGATACGTTGGTTTGAAAGTGCCGCAGGGAGATGCTTGGAATGGCGCGCTCTATTCCAACGAGCCTAATCTGATACCGATCGTTACGGTGGATGAATTCGGAAAACCCGTTGATCGCAAAGGCGTTAAGATTGAGATTTTCGATGTGTATTGGAGATGGTGGTGGGAGCGTTCGTCTGAGAACGATCTGGCCCGATATGTAAGCAACTACAATCGTAATCTGGTGAAATCAGCCACCATCGACACCAAAAATGGGAAGGCGATCTACGAACTCAATTTAGGCGAGCGCCAATATGGTCGCAAGTTTATCCGTGTCACCGATCCGGTTACAGGCCACAGCGCAGGACAGACCTTTTATGTAACCTACAAAGGTTGGTGGAATGATGATAGCGGCAACTCGCCCGGAGCTGCGGAGTTGCTCACCTTCAGCACCGACAAGAAAACATACGAAGTAGGCGAAAAGGTGAAGGTGAGCGTGCCGTCCGCCAAGCAAGGTCGCATCTTGGCCAGCATCGAATCGGGCAGTAAGATCATCAACGCTTTTTGGGTGGACCTGAAGAAAGGCGAGAACAGTTTTGAGTTGGAAACAACCAAGGAAATGGCTCCGAACGTGTTCGTTCATCTGTCGCTTATTCAGCCTCATAAGAACGTGAAGAACGACCTTCCAATCCGTTTGTACGGCATTCAACCCATTACGATTGAGAATCCGCAATCGCACCTCGACCCGATCATTACCATGCCAAACGAATTGGCGCCTGAGGCACCTTTCGAAGTGAAAGTGCGCGAAGGAATGGGTCGAAAAATGACCTACACCTTAGCCGTTGTAGATGAAGGATTGCTTGATCTTACGCGTTTCAAAACACCCGATCCATGGTCGCATTTCTACGCCAAGGAAGCGTTGAGCGTGAAAACGTGGGACATGTACCAATATGTGATTGGCACATTCTCAGGAGAAATGGCCGGATTGCTTGCCTTGGGTGGAGATGAATACAGTCGGAAAAACGGTGGCGCCAAAGCCAATCGATTCAAACCTGTGGTAAAATTCATCGGTCCGTTTGTGGTGGAAGCCGGCAAAGAGAACGTGCACAAATTGGAGATGCCGAACTACGTTGGATCAGTGCGAACGATGGTTGTGGCTGGGCAGGGAAATGCTTACGGTTCTACTGAAAAGACAACGCCCGTCAAAAAACCGTTGATGGTCATTGCTACCGTTCCGCGCGTGGTTGGCCCACAGGAAAAAGTGGACATTCCAGTAACTGTTTTTGCCATGGACGATAAGGTGAAGAATGTGACGGTTACCATCGAAAGCAATGAGCTATTTCACATCAACGGGGAGAAATCCAAGACCATCAAATTCTCACGGGTTGGTGATGAAGTCGTGACCTTCAACCTAAGCGTTGCCGAAAAACTTGGCATTGGAAAATTGAAAGTGGTTGCGAAAAGTGGTTCTGAACGTGCTGAATACGAGGTGGAATTGGACGTGCGAACGCCTAATCCGCGTATTACAGAAGTGAAAGACGCCTTGCTCGAACCGGGTCAAAGTTGGGAAATTGATTATCTGCCAATTGGCATGGCCGGAACAAACAAAGGCGTGGTTGAACTTTCCAATATTCCATCGATGGATCTTGAAAAACGCTTGCAGTATCTGGTGCAATATCCGCATGGTTGCATCGAACAGACCACTTCATCTGTTTTTCCCCAGTTGTTTCTGAGCAACCTGATGGAGCTTTCTCCAGAGCAGAAGCAGGAGATTGAGGACAACATCAAGGCTGGAATCAATCGTTTGCGCAACTTCCAGATCTATTCTGGCGGATTGTCTTATTGGCCAGGCGAAATGGATGAGGCGAGCGATTGGGGAACAAACTACGCAGGGCATTTCATGCTCGAAGCGAAAGCCAAAGGATATGATATGCCTCCAGGTTTCATCGAGAATTGGACGAAATTCCAGCAGCAACGCGCCAATAGTTGGACGGCCGATATGGATGGGCAGCACAACCATTACTATTCAAGGGGACAGCTCATTCAGGCGTACAGGCTTTACACGCTTGCCTTGGCAGGAACGCCTTCGCTAGGCGCGATGAACCGCATGCGAACCATCAAAAATTTGGAAACAGCGGCACGATGGAGACTGGCTGTGGCCTATCAGTTGATCGGCAAGCAAAGCATTGCTGAGGGACTCATCGCAGGGCAATCAACGACCATCAAGTCCTACCGCGAATTGAGCTATTCGTATGGAAGTTCGGAGCGCGACCGTGCGATGATCTTGGAAGCGTTGACGATGCTTGACCGAAAAACCGATGCCAAGAAAATTTTGGATGAACTTACCACAGGTCTGTCCTCCAATAGTTGGTATAGCACGCAAACGACCGCGTATTCGCTTTTGGCCATTTCCAAGTTCATTGGACAAACCGGTGGAGCGGCAAAGTCGCTCAAATTCAGCTATGTTTTGGGCAATTCCAAGCCAAAACAGCGCAATTCTGAGACAGCCATTTCGCAGGTTGGTTTGCCGATGTCCGGAACCGAAGGCGGCCATTTCAAGGTTACGAACACGGGCACATCCACGCTGTTTGTGAAGATGATTTCGGAAGGAATTCCAGCGGCTGGAGATTTGACCAGTTCGGAACATGACCTGGTGATGAAAGTGCGCTACACCGATCTTAATTTCAAGGAAATCGACCCCAAGGTTTTGGAGCAAGGTTCCGACCTTATTGCGGAGGTTACGGTCACACATCCGGGTATAAGAAAGGATTACAGCGAGATGGCGCTCACGCAGATTTTTCCTTCAGGTTGGGAAATCCGCAACCTGCGGATGGATGAAGGCGAAAGCACCAAAGTGGCTGATGAACCAGAATATCAGGACATCCGTGACGACCGTGTGTACTCGTATTTCGACCTAAAGAAGAACGAAACCAAGACTTTCCGCATTCTGCTGAATGCCACGTATCTGGGCGAATTCTATCTACCAACGGTTGCATGCGAAGCGATGTATGATAACGAGATCAACGCTCACAAGGCAGGGAAATGGGTGAAAGTGGTAGAGGCTGGTAATCCAACCTCGGAAGCAAAGTGATTGAAAGTGAAAATCCTCCGCTTTGCATCGGCACCTCTTTTAAGAAGGAGGAATCCGCCTTCCCCCTTTTAAAGGAGGTGGACTGAAAGTGAAGCTTGCGGAACATTTCAGGACGGGGGATTTTTGAGCTCAGGCAAAAATGAAAGAAGTTCTCTCATACAGGAAGAAATGGGTCATTGGAGGCACATTCCTCGGACTGGTCATCTGGTTCGCGGTGTGCCTTCCAAACCCGCTTTTCACTACGCCCACAAGTACAATCCTTGAAGATGAGAACGGGCGTTTGTTGGCTGGAAGAATTGCTTCGGACGGGCAATGGCGATTTCCGAAATCAGACAGTTTGCCAGACAAATTCATCCAATCCATCCGCTATTTCGAGGACGAATATTTCTATCAGCATCCTGGATTCAACCCTGTTTCATTCGGAAGGGCGATGAAGCAGAACATCAAAGCCAAGCATGTGGTGAGTGGCGGAAGTACGCTAACGATGCAGACCATTCGCCTTTCGCGTAAAGGGCAATCGCGCAGCATATTTGAAAAGCTGATTGAAGTGATTCTAGCGGTTCGTTTAGAGATCAGGGAATCAAAAGATGAGATTCTGAAACTCTATGCTTCCAACGCGCCTTTCGGTGGGAATGTCGTTGGCTTGGATGCCGCAGCTTGGCGCTATTACGGCAGAAATCCATACCAACTTTCGTGGGGCGAAATGACCGTGCTGGCCGTGTTGCCCAATGCGCCATCGCTTGTTTATCCTGGAAAAAACAGCAACAAACTAAGGCAGAAGCGCAATCGGCTTTTGGACAAACTGAGAGAAAAGGGAGTGATTGATGCCGAAACCTGTGAGCTGGCCAAAGAAGAACCGTTGCCCGGAAAACCGCATTCCATGCCCAATACAGCGCCCCACTTGTTGAACCGTGTGATGAAAGAAGGTCATACGGGAGAACGCGTCCGAACCACCATCAAACAGGCCTTGCAGGAAAACGTAAATCGGATTGTGAGTGATTATCATGGCGTGCTCAGTCAGAACGAAATTCACAACATGGCGGTGCTTGTTTTGAATGTGAGAACGGGCAAAGTAATGGCGTATGTTGGCAATAGTAATTGCCCCGATGAAGGTTCGGGACGAGCTGTGGATGTGATCACGGCACCCAGAAGCACAGGCAGCATCCTTAAACCATTCTTGTATACGTTCATGTTGCAGGATGGCGCACTCTTGCCGAATCAGCTCATACCTGATATTCCAACGCGCATTGCGGGCTACGCGCCCAAGAATTTCGATCAGAACTATGACGGTGCCGTGCCTGCTGGAGAAGCATTGGCGCGGTCGCTCAATATTCCTGCGGTGAGGATGCTGCAAGATTATGGTTTAGAGCAATTCTATCATCAATTGCAAAAACTCCATTTTTCTACGATTTCAAGGCCAGCGGATCATTACGGGCTTTCAATCATTTTGGGCGGTGCTGAGGCCACGCTTTGGGATCTTGGCACTTCCTACATGAATATGGCCCGAACGCTTAATGGTCAAGAGAATCTGATTCAGTCAACGTTCGTTAGCAACGATTCTGTTCAAGTTCGAACGGATGGAGAAAACGTCTTCGATCCCGCAGCGTTGTGGTGGACAGTTCAGGCCATGTCAATGCTGAACCGACCTTCGCAGGAAATGGGTTGGCAGGAATTCGGTTCTTCGCAAAAAGTGGCGTGGAAAACAGGGACAAGTTTCGGCCATAGAGATGCATGGGCAATCGGTTTTACACCAGACCATTTGGTGGGCGTTTGGGTGGGAAATGCTGATGGCGAAGGTCGTCCGGGATTGACCGGTTTGAATGTAGCCGCTCCGGTCATGTTCAAGGTTTTTAAGCATTTACCGCGAGATGGATGGTTTGATGAACCGCAGATCAAAATGACAGGCGTGAATACCTGCAAACAATCGGGTTTTCTTGCAACGGCAAATTGTCCTGAGCAGCTTATCATTCATGTTCCGGGTAATGCCAATCGCGCGGAATCATGTCCTTATCACCAGAACATTCATCTCGACAGCACATCGCAATACCGCGTGTCGAGCAGTTGCTATTCGGTTAGCGCTATGGTAAACAAACCGTGGTTCGTGCTTCCGCCCATTCAGGAATGGTATTATAAACGGAAGAACCCAACGTATCGTCCGCTTCCTCCATTTAGAAAAGACTGCTTGGTCAATGCCATTCAGAACATTGCGGTCATTTATCCGAAGAATGGTTCGGGCATTTTCATTCCCAGAAACCTGAATGGTTCGTGGGAAAAGGTGGTTTTTGAAATTGCACATCGTCAGCCAGAGACGCTTGTCTATTGGCATTTGGACAATGAGTTTATCGGCACAACCCAATTTGAACACAACCTCGAAGTAAGTGCTGCAGCAGGCCAACACACCATGACGGTAGTTGACGAAAAAGGCGAATCCGTGAGTTGGCGTTTTGAGGCGTTGGAGAAATAAGGTTCTATTCCGAATCCCAATAACCCTTCATCTGCCTCTCAGCCTCTCGCAGCCAAGACTCTGAGTCCATAAGCGAATCCTGTGCTATCCAAGTTACTTTGCCGTATACGGCATCGGTCAGGCATATCTCTGGAATGCTTCCTCCGATGTACTCACCTTCGTTCTTTCCTGCCCGTGACACGATGGTGCTCAGCCAAAAGAAACGCGTTTTGCCGTCAACATTACGAACGTACGGGCGAGATTCGGCCGGATAGTTCACCGACCAATCGTAGTTTTTCTTGCTCTCCACAATTTTGGCAGAAATGGCTCCGCTGCCGATGTACTTCTCGCTTCGGTGATTGATAAAATACACGGTGTGATCATTATCGCCCGGAATGAAAAGGCTCAAACTCAAACCCTTTTTGTTCTCCTCATAAGGTTCCATGCCAAAATAGTTGTAGAGTTTTCCTTCTCCTTTTATGGTGAAGTAAGTGATGAACGGCATCGGATTCTGATCACTTGCCACTTCAGGGATCCGCACATCACCTTCGTGATAACCGGGAAATGGAGCTAAAAATCCGTTGGCGAATTTGAAGCTATTGGCCGTGTAATTCAGCGCTTTAAAAGGCTGTAGGTTCTGTCCAACGAGATACTTGTGCTTGAGCAGTTCTTCTGGCGAAAGAAAATCTCCTTTTCCGAGAAAAACACGCTTCAAGTAGTTGTCGCTTCCACCTTCTTGCTGAATGACGTAAACACCTCCGAAAACAGGACGTGGAAAGAGAAAACCTTTCCATCTGACAATCGGAACCACTTGCACCCAATTACCGCTGTCGTCTTGCAGATAAAGTGGAGCCGCTGGCTCGCAGTTCAGGAATTCATTCACCCCAAAACGTTTTACCACCGCATTCTCCGTTTTGTGGCTAAACAGTAACTGTTCGCCAATCTCGAAATTGACCTTTGCGCGATGCTTACTGTCAAAAACAGGTGATGGCAGATAAGCAGGAACATTCAGCACCTCGTACATGTGTTTGCTAAAGCGTTGAATCCAATAATTCGTTGCAGGCCCAACGGCAGCCGTGAAGTAATAGTTGCCATCAGCACCTTTTGTGAAACGTGGTTGCGTGGCATCTTCTGTCTCGCTCAGTGCTTCTTGGTTAATGAGTGTTCGAATGGAATTTACAGGCTGAATCCGTTCGTGACCTGACACAGGAATTTCGCTCAATTCAACCTTATTCAAACTTGAATAATGGATGTAGAGGCTGAAGTAGTTGTGGATATAAGGACCTGAAAAAAAGCTGAGCACCAGAAAAGCCACTAACAAAATAGAAGGAACGATGGCTCGTTTCCATGTTCGTTTTCGCACAAAAAGAATGAAAAGCCCGAACACCAAAAGAACCAGCACCACAAGAGCCAAATACTGGCGAATGGCAAGCAGAATCGGTTGAAACGTGGCGCGGTCGACAACGAGCGTGAAAAGCAATACGATCATGATGATGGCTACCCAAACTGGATGGCGTTTCATCCAAGCTTTTACACCGCTTCCGATTCTTGTTCTGAGGTTGAAGAAGAACCAATAAACGTGGTTTTTTTCCTCGTCTGGAGTTTGAATCTGGTCAGTCATTCACGTAGCCTTTTATGCCTTTTCGCCAATCGTCATCTTTCGGTTTGTCCTTCGCGCTATCCGCAGGTTTTTTGTCTGGTTCCCGTTCTTGTTTGATGGCTTCAATAGGTTTGGGCTTCTCTTCAATCTTGTTCACCCCAAGATCAGATTCCATTTTATCGATCTGGTCGAGTTTGCTTTTCAGTTTGGATAGGTTGCTTGGCGCATGTCTAAAAATCAGCGGAGCAACATAGAATGCAACCATCAACCCAAGAGTGATGAACACACCATACAATAGTTGTATGAGAATATTGGCGCTACCAGTGAGAATGACAATGCCAGTGATGATGACTGCGAGAAAAATGGCGCTGTAAAGCTTTCCAGAGAATGGCTGTGCGTATACGAAGCCTTGTTCCAGGTCATCGGGCATCGGGTCTTTGTGGGTGAGTTTATACCAATTCCGATAACTCTTGGTCATGCTTTTGTAATCGAAGAAGTAGTAAACGATACCGGATGCCAGACCGATGAAAAAGGCGAGTAGCGTATCCATTATTTGATGAGTTTAGAGTAAATGCCTCGGTGTTTTAAGATACTATTGATAGCCCATTCTTTCATGGGTTCTTTCCAAGTTTGATAATCGTGGTAAAATGCAGTCTTATCAAAAGCAAACTGAAGAACAGGATTGTTGTTCTGAATTTTTGAGATAAGATGCCAGAGCACCCGCTTCTGTTCAGGGCTTGTTCGAGTGTGTGGCTGGAGCATAAACTGATTCAGATTCTCTGAGATCTTCGGCTTTTCCTGCCCACCATTGATCAACTTATTGACCACCTTTTCGAGTTCGAAATAGCGATCATCTAACAGTTTCGCTTTCTCCAATTTGCTTATCAGTCCTTTACGCTGCGTGGGCGTCATCTGACCCACCGGAATAGTATCATCCAACTCCATGGCTGCTGAAACGATCATATGCTCCAACTGTAGTTCCAACAGTTCAATATGTTCCTGAAAGAAATCGGTTTCGCTATCTAAAAGATCTAAGTTGTAGAGGTAGGGAATGAAACTCAAATCCTTCATATTGAACTCTACATGCAAATGCCCGCTGTCTCCACTCAGCTGTGAAGCATCATCTTCGAAAATCATGATCGGCTTGCCACCCATCACCTTTTTGAACACGAAAACACCGTTGAACGCCAAGGTGTAAAAAGCTGTGATATTCGAGAACGGAAAGTCTGGCAACTCCAAATTCCGATAGCGCAGGTCGCCATGCTTTTTGCTGCTTTCAATGATTGCCTCGCGCAATTTCGAGTTCATCCAAGCTCGCGGATCGTTCATGTATCGGTTGACAAGTGCCTTTTGTTCGGCAGCAGCCGCGGCCAAATCGCCCGCCACGTTGAACTTCAAATTCACCACTTCCATCATCAACAGATCTTGTGGCGTGCGATACGAACTGATGTTCTGGTCGAGTTCAAACCAGATGGCATTCAGCGAGGTGATGTCCTCAATTTGCAACGCATAATTCTCAAAAACACGCCTGTGAATTTCCCAATCGAAGGTGTGGTATGGCATGTACACTGGACAATCCTTCTGATCGGGCGAAATGATGATGGCAAATGGGTTGGCAACACCGTGAGAAAGATAAAATCGATCGTCCTTTTCTCTTGCTATTTCAGGACTCCAACCCCAACCATCAACATGAAACTGATTGAGCTCGGTAGGCGCTATTCCGATGTCTTCCAAACATCGATTGTACCGCTTCTGCATCAGCGTATTGTCGATGTAATACAGCCGATCGCCAAACAGTTTTGATTCGCTGAGCTTAATCATGGATCTGCCCTTTGCTTGCCAGATCTCGGGCTTCTCCTTGGATGAAAAGTCGCTTGGCAGCTTCTTTTATCTCGCGGTTGATGCCCGTTTCGTTAATACGGATGGAAGTTTCCACGTAATTCAATGCTTCGTACAATCGTAGTTGCGAGAAATTCGAATCTTTCAGATTTTCCTTCATCAACACTTTCAGCATGTCCACTTTGGTGTCGTATGCTTTTCGGAAGAACTCATCTGGCTTTTCCCACCAGATCTCTGGTAGGTCAAAGTCGATAACGCGCGCGTCTACCGCTTTCTGAATGTTTCGCAGATCGCGTGATGAGAAGAACGGATACTTCCGTTGAATGGCCGCGTAGAAATCTCCGAAGAAATCGTGCGAATGCACACCAGCACTTGCCATTGTTTCATCGAAAATGGCCTTCACATCCTCATTCGTGAAGGTGTAATTATGGTCAAGCAGTTCGTTCAGCGATTCCGCTCGTTTCTGACTTGCCATGTAATCGTATCCACTCGGTGGAGGTGAGTTCACAAAGCCACTTTCCAGCTTTTCATATTTGCGCCACCACAGGTAATCCTGATCGATAAAATCCTTGTCGGTGCCCGCTCCATCCATTTTCACACGCATCTGAATTCGCGATAGCACCGCCTTATCAATCTGATCGGGAATGTTGGTGAAAAGGCTGATCAAACGGTTGCCGTAATTGACCGCATAAGCACCTTCCGTGTTTCTCAAGAAAACTCCGATAAACTCACGCACACCGGCCGAAACACCCTGACGCGTGCGTTCCTCCAAGTTATTCTCAGCATCATCAATCGGAGCGAAAATGATCTTGCTTGGGTCTTGCATCGGCTTGAACCATTCCATGGCGCGTTCTGCCGTTCCGCCTTGGTATGTGGAAACGATGTTCTCTGGCAACGGCCAAAAAAGAAAGTCGTACCCGAGCATATCGCAACGCTCTTTAAGCAAGGTTGCCGTGGCGGCAATCAGCATGCTTTTCCCCGTTCCGGGCTTTCCATCAGCCATGGTCACATTGGGCAAACCGCCTAATTCGTTCAGCGGATTCCGCTTCGTTTCCATGTCGTAGCAAAGCAAGCGTTCAGCATAGCGCTTAAAAAGATGCTTTGCTTCCTTGTTGGCCACAATGTCTTCCATCTTGGTAGGATTGAACGCCATGCCAACCGTAACATTGGTCGACATCGTTTCAAAACCTTGCACCACAAACTCGGTCTTTTCCAGTTTGTAATGATTGTCGGTAAACAGGTCAACGTACTTGAAACCGTCTTTTCTGAGCTTCAATTCTTCGCTCAAACGCTCAAAATATAGCTGACTGATCTTGAGGAAATGAAGATCCTGATTCACTACGCCCGAACGCTCCAAGTACGCGCCATAATAATAAAGCGAGCATTGAATAGCCTTGGAAGGACGGTTCAGGTTTACTTCTGGAATGCCGTTGAAATCGATGTTGATGGATGAGACTTCATCTGCCCGATGATCGCGAAGCCCATACAGAATGTAGTTTGCTGCTACCATCAGTAAAATGGCCGCCTGCGTTTGCGATTTATCATGAAACTCGGGTAGCTCCGATTGATGCAGACTTCCGTCACGGTTCTTCTGCATCAACAGTTCCAGACCTGATGCGCGTTCATATTGCTTGGCGATGTATTTACCGATGCAATAACCTTTCTTCAGCGCGTTCAGAATGACATTCGAAGTATTGGAAAGAATGATGCGATCATTACTGATACGGATGGCGCTTTTGATGATGGAAAGCTCATCCGTTTCGTTGATGTTCAAGGCTTTTCCTGCCTGAATGAGAAACGATAGATCGATATCGCCTTTGGCCTTTTTCACGTCAGTAATCCAGCCAACGCTTTTCAAATACGTGGTTATTTCTTCCTTGAACTCTTCAAGGTATTCTTCTTTGATTATCAGTAAGGATGAATCTGTTTTTTCCATCTAGATTTTCAGTTTGCCTTAAGGAGTTGATCTGTCCATAATGTATAAACCGATCCAATTGGTTTATACTGGTCATTCAATGGAAAAGCCAAGCGGATCTTATCCATAAAATCGATTAGTTGCCAATCCTCATTGTTGTAGGTGTCGTTTGGGTAGGCTTTTGTTGGTTCTTTGCCCCATTCCCACCTGACCAAATAATTACTTACATCTTGCGCTTTAAGCTTTGGAATCAACTCAGCCAACAATTGTGGATTTCCCTTCTGAGCAGTAATTTCTTCTTCAGAGACATTCTCATCCCAGTAATCCGGTATAGGAATGAACTGATCTACTTGATCACCTCGGTTGTAAAGTACATACATCCAAAAATCTCCATCATGGATATGGAAGGAGAAAACCGGGCAATTTAGTTGCTGGGAAATGTATTGTGAGCAGGAGTCCCATTCAACAAACCCCATGGGATAAACAACGGCAGTTCCATTTTCACCTTCATGGATTATACAAGTGTTTTCTTTCAGATCATTATCTACTTGCTGTTCAAGTCCGCCAGACTTTGATTCGGCATAATCTCTTACGCAAGACACAACTTCTTCGGTAGTTCGACCAATTACGCCTGACATTGACAAAAACATTCCCATGGCAAGTGATTCTAGTTATCGTGATAAATGTATGGCGGCACCACCAATTCATTGAGCGCCTCTGGATGATATTCGCTCAGATATTGCCACACTCCGTGGCTGGTAATGCTGTATTTGTTCAACTTGGAGATCATCTTCTCCATGCATTCCTTGTTCGACTCATCGATGTAAAAGATCTGTCGCAACTCACCTTTGGTCAGGAAGCTTTCTTTGCGTTGCTGCCCAACGGAAAAGATCACTTCCGCATCATATCGAAAGATGAAATCGCTGTAGTCGAATCGCTTCTTCAGCATTTTTGAAAATGGATGTTCGTCCTGCGAATACTCGCCATAGATCGGCCCGATGGCGATGCGTTTCAGCACTTTCGGCATCATCAACTCGCTGAGCGAATCGATGTCGGAGATCATCACTTTCAGCGGAGCCGTATTGTGTGTGATCTTGCGGATGCTTTCCACAAAACCGTAGCTGCGCAATGCCTTTTCTGCTTCGGCATCTTCGCGGTGATGGTCGAACACCAGCATGTAGATGTATGGGCGATTGGTGACACTATCGAACGAGCCCCAACTGTAGAGGTAACGCCAATTGAAATCGGCACCTTTTGATAGCAACTCCAGCGGCCCAGAAGTGAATTCCTTGAACAGTTTCCAGGTATCAAGCGTTTCGAAATAAGTGCGCTTGCTGATCTGTTTGAGCAAGCGAACGGGTTCGGTTTTGCTACGGATCATGTGATCCAAGATCAAGGTGCGCAGCGTATCCACCGACTGGCCATCTTTCAACTCCTCGGCCTGTTTGGTAAGGTCGTCTGCCAAGCGTCTGAACTCCATGTGATTCGGGAATCCCGACTCTGTAAGATCCACCAACATCGGATGTGTGTCATTGAAAGCGTATTTCAGCGACAGCACTTCAATTGAGTTCAAGAACTTCTGCGACATGCTCTTGATGATGTTGGCCTCATAAGGCGCATCACCTTGGTAATTGTCAACGGAGTTAATGAATTGCTCCAGCGCAAATTTCAGGTACTTGAAATAGTCCTGATAAGCGTTTTCGCCATCAAGCACACTCCGATCGAGCGGTGTAAAATGTTCGGCTACTTCTGAGGTTTTCATGAACTTCGGTCTGACCGATTAATTCATGAGATCGTTCACAGACGATGAATCCTTGCTTGGTTCTGCTGGTGCAGCTGGCGCATCACCCGATTTCTCATAGCGATGCGAGAAGGTCTCTTTCACATCGATACCGAACTTTTTGCTGTGCTGCTCCATGATCTTGGCATCTTCCTCCTTGTATTTGGCGGTTGCCTCTGCCATGGCCACCAATACCTTGTGCAATTCGGTCATACGCTCTGGATGCTTCTTCACACGATTCACCCTGTCTTTTTCGGAACTTACTAGCACTTTGGCAGCAATTTCCGTGATCTTCTGATCTGTTTTTACTCCTGCTTCTTCGTACAGCGAAGCGGCTTCCTGTGCTGTTGCAGTTTGAATCAACTGAAGACCAGATTCGTAGGTCGTAACACGTTCTTCCGTGTCTGATTTCAATTGGCCGATCAACTGCTTCAAGTTGTTCTTCGTAGTTGTCTGCGCCTCTAGATGAATCACGATCTGATCCACAAAACGCTCCTTACTTTGGAAGATTCCAAGTGCGATATTGTAGCTACCTTTTAGTATTGCTCGCTTCTCGCGCAGATCCGCAATTCTCTTTTCCTGTTCGGTGTATTCAGGGCTGTTGTTCGGAAGCTCCACAAGTTCATTTTCGGCATTTTTCAGCGCTGCTTCAACATCCTCGAGTTCTTTCTTTTTATCGCGCATGATGGTTGCTGCCTTCTCCTTGGTGTCAAAGGCAATTTCCTTTCTGTTTTTCAGCGCATCGATCTGCTTTTCTACATCAAGGATCATGTCTTCAATGATGGAGACCATGCCTTGAACTTGACTGATCACGCGGTTCAGCGACTCACCGATATCGGCATTTTTCAAACGGTCGCGATAGCTCTTATTGGCGCGTGCTTCCGTGTCTTTCAGGTTGGTTTCGCTCTGTGCCAACCCCTGTTCTTTTTTGGCTACTTGGCTGTTTTTGTACCCGAACAGAATGTTCCAAGCATTGCTCATGCCTTTGGCACCTTCCAGGTCAGTTCCTGCTTCAGCCAATTTCTTTTTGGCAGCTGCAACCCACGCCAATTCTTCGGTATTGAGCTCCTGCAGTTTGGAGAACTCACCTCCGCAGGAATCGAGCATTCCCCGTAGGTGCAGCATCAATTCTTGAAGATCTTGCTCCGTTTCGGTCACATCGCCATTCAGCGTTTCGAAATTTGAATCTATGATTCCGGAAACTATTTCTGCAGGGTCGCGCTGCTCTGATGCCGCACGTTCAATTTCCGTTTCTATCTGATCCAGTTTAGAAACAATATTGCTTTGCTTCTTCTGTTGGATTTTAGCTTTAAGGCTTTCTACTTTCTTGGAATCTCCCAGTTGATCAAGCAGGTCGAATGAATCTGACATATTTAGTGGATTAAGTTTTTATCGTTCGTTATACCTTCCAAATCTAATGTATTGGCGGCAAAAGCGTAAACCATGTTCAAACGAAATGCAAACTACTTGTTGGATTTTGGAAAAACTGCAGTAGCGGCTTCCGTTATTGCCTCTTGCGAATTGAGTATCATGATCTTCTGCCATATCTTGCGGCTGAGGCCAGTGCTCAACACCTCAATTTCATTGACGGCACCAACAACAACCTCATCGGGCAAACTCTGGGAATACAACGCAGCCACTTTGCCTATAAGAGCTGTAGCTTCCGAACAATAATCCAAATAGCGCTGAAGCTCAAATTTGGTCAGTGTCCGTTTTGGAGAGTTCTCCGTGTCGGACCTTCCTGAAGTTTCATGATTAGGATCCTTCGTCAACTGAAGCATGTCTATAACGTGCGCAATTACCCGCAGTTCATTCAACGATTTCAAGGCCCGTCCGCGCTTTACGCGGGATTCAATGTTCACCAAAAAGAAAATGGCTGCGCCTATCAGCACCAGGTCGTTAAAAATGGCCTCAGAAATAGTGACCACATTGGCCAGCGTGGTGTTCTGAATGCGAAGGTCTATGTAGGTGATGCTGTAGAACAGACCGCCCAGACCGATCAGGATCAATAGGGCAGAAAACAGCCTCAATGGAATGTTCGGAGAAGCAATCCACTCGATGTTCTGTTTGCTTTTGCTGGCCGTTTCCAGAAACTGCTGGCAGGTTCTCCTCAGCTCAGAATTAGGAAACCGATCGGCAATCCGTTTCTCAAGACGATCAATGGTCTCGATGATTTTTTCGGGGTTTAATACTATCGCTGCGCTCATTTTTGGGAAAGTTAAACCACGCGCAATTCAAAAACAAGGGAGAATCTTTTGCCAATTATATATGGTGTTGATCATTAGGTTAGTGCATCAAAAGCTAATCCCAAGCAAATGACTGAATTTGACGGAAAAAAATGTCGAACCCCGAAAATCAACGAGGCAGTCGCTCCGTGTCTAAGTATTGACAAGGGATTCAGGGAAAAAAGAAAACCGGACAATCCATGAAAAATTGGAATTGTCCGGTTTCGTAGCCCGTAGGGGAATGTCCCTCTAAAGGTGTGTAAAGGTCTTTCTGTGGTTTAATAGGTTGAAATACAGGTAGATAATTCGGTTAGGTGTTTATTGTATAGTTCATATAAGTGCAGAAAAGTGATATACTTTACAATCTCAGTGAATTGTTAAAAGCGACATACGTTTTTATTGATTGGGTAGATGGGGTTAAATTGGAAGGTCAACCTGTCTTTCGATTGGTTGATAGTGGAAGTAATGTTAAGTTGATTATTGAGCTTCCAGCAAAGGCACTAGAATACGTTACACAAATAATTCGTGATGTTTTTAAAATTATCGTAAGTAAGAAATCTTTTCGATTTAATGAAAGCCTTGATGATATAGAGAGGTCAATCGAAGTTATGACCAAAGTTGATAAGGCAATTAAAAAAGCCGTCATCACCCCAGAACAAGGTCTAAAATTGAAAGGTGATATCTTTCGGAATGCTAGCGGTATGTTAGAAAATGGCGCTCTCACGCAAGAATTATTTGAGGCAGAACAAAACACCACAAGTCAATCTTTGCTGATGGAGGTTAAAGAGCCGAAGCGAATCGGAGATAAGGTGCAGGGGCTACTACCACCAGCACAGAATGATACCGATACACCTGATAATTAGGGTATAGGTATATCACGACATAGTATTCGAATTTAGGTCGTGTTCAGATACTCTAAAAAGACTGTACTAAATACCACCACCCTATATTAGTAATGAACTATGGTAGTGATTAAATAAATACGTACTTGATATCCCTAGCTTTAACCGACTTAAAAAACCTACGATGAGCAAAGAAACCACTGACCACAATTTGACAGGAGGCTCAACCAATTACGTTAAACTTATTTTTCTTGGACTGGTGGTGGTAGCAGCGACACTCCCGTTTCACTACGTTCCTGAGAGACTTATGGTTTTCCCTAAAGGACAATTAACGTTCAGTAAGACCTTTGTTACTAGAACGGACATTGAATATATAATTTACAGGTCTGAGAATGCTCGAAATGTACTTGAAAGGGACATGGTTTTGACCGAGCCACTTGCGCAAAAACTTCTCGAAATGGGTCTGCTGGTGGATTTCCAAGGGGTCTTGTTTTATGACCTTGACACCGAAAAAATGCCAATGATGTATAAAACCGATAAAAAAATTGAAGCGATTAAAAAAGCCATACAGGAAGACGAAATGAAGTAATGTGTTTTGGTAGTATTTATATGTCTTGTAATATTAGGAATACCTAATACTCTTAGGTATATTTGATTCGTTATTCAGAAACGATGAAAGCACGATACAACCGAATCAGTACAGCAAGCCAAAACATTGAGAGACAATTGGCAAAGCAACACCCAGATGAAATATTATATAATGATGTGGTGAGTGGGTCAGTGCCTTTCAATGACCGTGAACGAGGTTCTCAGCTAGTACAAGATATTGTTGACGGTAAGGTGAGTTATGTGGCGGTATCATCAATTGATAGGGTTGGAAGAAATTTGCAAAACATCATCAATACCCTAGAGTTCTTTACCAGTCACGATGTGGTAGTAAGGGTAGATAACCTTGGTCTGGAATCAATGGTGAACGGTAAGAAGAACCCAACCTTTGACCTTATAGTTTCGGTTATGGCAAACGTAGCTGTAATGGAACGTGAGACCCTCTTAGAGCGTCAGGCTGAGGGTATTGCTATTGCAAAGGCTAAAGGTGCCTACAAGGGGCGTGTAAGAGGCTCAGTCGAATCACCTGAGGAAGTATTGACCAAGTACAAAGGTGTGGTTAAGTTATTGAAGGAAAATATGTCTCTTAGGAAGACATCCAAGCTGACTGATGTATCACTTGGAACGGTGCAGAAGGTGAAGAGCCTGATGGCTGTTTAATCGTGAATTTACCTCATCAACACTGAAAGGGAAGAAGAACTAACCTTCCTTGTTACTCTTATTGAAGGCAACAAAATTGATTGAAGGTAGAATTGCTGGTGCAAATCCCGCATTCAAAGTAAGGGTCGAAATAAAACTCCTTAAAAACGGAAAAGCAATCGCAGGAGCATTTATTGACGGGAATTGCGAGGTTTTAAATTCTTCTGTGATGTTTTCGTCAAGCTTAAACCAAGCTCCGTATTGTACGTCCAATGTGAAGTCGCCCTCATGAAGAACCATGAGTTTGAATATGACACAAAACAAATCCAACTCTACATCGTGGTACAGAACCTCGAAATCAAATTCGAACGACTTATTGTTACCTGAGTTTTCATCACGCACTATTTTGTGTAATGCGAGACTTAATACTTCAGTATGGTGCAACTGAATATTCAAGACACTAGGCGGCTAATGCAAACAGGCTTTCTCCAGCTTGGTATAGATTGTCACCGAACTTAACGTTGTGTTCAACGACATCCACAGTGCATACCTCTTTACTTGTCCATTCAGAAACTTTAGAGAAATCGTAACCCAAATCCTCCAATTGAGAGACCAATTCTTCGCCAGTAACTCTGGCAAAGAATTCATCCATTTTCTTACTTAACAATTTAGAATTCATAATTCATCGTTTTACAAGTCTTAACCAAAGTTATCGAAGCTTGTTCAATATTAACGAGCGGCAAACTTACAGCTAAAATCGTACAGTTTGGCATCCGTGATTCAATCAAAGATACGCGCAAGTCACCAAGTTTAATATATGCGTTACCCTTAACAAATTGGACGCCAATATTTTTCTTTATCATTTCAAAAACGTCAGCATCTCGGTAGTCTTCTTTTGAAAGCCTCTTACCTGTTAGCCTAACCTTGTCTAGCACCTGTTCTCTAAACCTATTGAAAAGTTTAAGCCCATCGAGTACAGTAACGTCTAGAAGCTTATCATCTTCCACCTTAATCTTTGCCGAAAGAACGGCTACGTCCGTGTACTTATTGCGCCTTTTATTTTTATCCCATGATTCATTAACTCCCCAAAGTTCAGCCAACTTGTCCAAGGCAGAATCATTTACTCCTTCAACAAAAAAATACGAACCGCTTCCGAACCATTCATCTCGACTCGTACTTTCCCAAAAGTTATGACTTAAAATGCTAGCCACCTTTTCATTGTCAGTTCCGTGATAACCAATCAATTTACGCTGTATTTATTGAAACTTAGTATTTGGGGCAAGATATCACAATTCCAAGTTTCATAAACAATTGACTAATTTATTTAGGTTACAATTCACTCGTTAGGAAACGTCTATTCCATTCAAGCAACCTTAGGGTATCGCTTTCGCAAAGGCTGAAAAAGGAAGATTGTTTCCAATTGGTGCGAAAAAAAGGTTAAAGGCTTGGTTCTAATCTAGGGGTGGATATTCTCGAAAAAAATGATTTGTTTGCAGTAGAGGGTTGATAGTGTGAAGGTAGGAAGTGCAACCTCGATGTAATCATGTAAAGGAATTGCCTATGAAGGAAACACGGGAAGGCGGAAGGCTGACCCTTTAGAAATAAGCCCCAAAGCGAAGGTGGAAGGGGTTTTGTGTAATGATAATGATATGTACGATGAGATATTAACCTCTAACGATGTACAAGGTCTTCTAAAGATTAGCAAGAATACCCTAATAGGATTAGAGAAAGAATTGAGAATCATCCCAGATTTCAGGATAGGAAACAGAAAGAGGTACTACAGGAAGTCTGTAGATAAGTACCTTAAGAAAATGGGTAATTAAGATTGAAGAAGAGGCGAAAGCCTCTTTTTTTGTGCTTGGAATTACTACGTGAATTACTACGTATCAAATAAAAAAAACTCAATCCGAATTGGAAAGAGGGTTTTTAAGTAGCCCCGAAGGGACAAATGTCGAACATTTGGAAAGGGTTTCAGCAGATAATCAATTCAATCTCGGTTAGAACATACCCTTGAACTCAGATTCAATTTTGGAAAATTGAAATTTCCATTGGCGAAGACTCGAAATTTCGGTTTGAGAAATTTGGATAATCCTCCATCGGTTTTGAAAAAAACCGACCCCAACGTTTCTCAGCTATGAAAAATAGGGTTTTAGCTGCTTCGCCCTGTCCCACAGGACAGGAGCGGCCAGATAAACCCGAACCCTGCGTAACTGATGAGACCCTGTTTTTATAGTAGTCCTAAGCTTGCACTCGTATTAGTTTTAAAGTATAAACAGAAGGAACGAAAGAGTGGAAGAAGATCCAAATAGCAGAAGGGCGGTCGAAGCCCGTCAACACAGATGATCCCCACTCTTTTAC
>JAIPBM010000023.1 GCA_021739695.1 Flavobacteriales bacterium
AAGTATTTTGAGGATGGAAGAGACGCATGGGCAAAGGAATTCGACTTCGATTTTACAGAGATCTACGAAAAGCATGGTCTGTTGATGCCCTTGGCATCCACGCATTTGGATTTCAAGTATCCTTTGCGTTACAACGAGATCGGGTTGGTGGAAACGACATTTATCAACTCGCCAGCGGCCAAGATGATCTTCCGCTTTAAGGTGTACAACGAAGACAGAACGCAGTTGAAAGCGAAGGGCGAAACGATTCAGGTTTTTATGGATACGGACCACGTATTGCAACTGAATACGCCACCTTTCTTCGAAGAGTGGAAACGAAAACACGGACTGGTTTGAGCGAGGTTTTCATCGGAGCGAAAAGCATTCTGTGTCCTTTGGGCGATACGCCATCCAAGGTCTATGACGCCATGCTGAACGGAGAAACGGGTTTGAAATCCGTAGACAGACCATTCGGTATTGACACCACAAGCCATGTGGGCTTGATTCCTGATCACCTCATTCCGCAAGAACACATGGATAGCCTGAAGCTGACCAATATGTTGGCGGCCTGCTACGAACGTTCGGTACGGAAGCTTCGTCATGATGCATTTCAGGATAAGGACGGATTGGTCATCATCTGTACCACCAAAGGAAACATCGACAAGGTTGGAGAACCGAATGATCCACGTTTACCTCTGGGGCGGCTCGGTCGCTTCTTGAAGCAGAGCTTTGACCTCGGAAACGACCCGATGATCATTAGTAATGCCTGTATTTCGGGTGTGTTGGGCATCATCACCGCTGCACGCTTGATACGCGCGGGCAAGTATGAACACGTGATGGTTCTGGGTGGCGATATCGTGTCTGAATTCACGCTTTCGGGCTTCGCTTCCTTGCATGCATTGACCGAAGGCCTTTGCAAGCCTTACGATAAGAACCGAACTGGAATTAACTTGGGCGAAGCAGCCGCTGGCTTGGTCCTTTCAAGCGATGAGACCATTTTCAAGGGCTCATACAGCGAATACATTTCGGGTGCGAGTTCGAATGATGCGAACCACATTTCGGGTCCATCTAGAACGGGAGAAGGTTTGCACCGCAGCATCGAACGAACATTGAAACCTGCTTCAATTGAAGCTGATCAGATCGGATATCTATCCGCTCACGGAACGGGAACTTCCTTCAACGATGAGATGGAAAGCATCGCATTTGAGCGCAGCGGCTTGTCCGAAACACCTGTGAACAGCATGAAAGGTTATTTCGGTCATACGCTTGGTGCGGCTGGCGTGATAGAAACCTTACTTGGATTGGAAGGCATGAAACGCAAACAACTCGTTCCTTCATTAGGATTCGAAGAAATGGGTGTTTCGCAGCCAATGAATATCATTCAGGAAACCACTGCTCCAAACTCAGCATACTTCCTCAAGACCGCTTCAGGTTTTGGCGGATGTAACGCTTCAGCCTTATTCAAAGTGGGATGAGTTTGTTCCTGAAAACATATTGCCGCATTAAGGGTGGAGAGGTTCACATCAATGGCGAATTGTTCTGCCAACACATGGACGAAGACCCGTTTCTGCGTTCGCTTTACAAGCACATTGGACTTAGCTATCCGAAGTTCTTCAAGATGGATGAGCTATCGCGGTTGGGTTTTATCGGTGCCGAAATGACCTTGATGCGTTCCGAATTGGAGAATTACGCAGACGATGAAGTGGCGGTTATCTTCTCCAATCGTTCGTCCAGTTTGCAAACCGATTTCCAGTATTACGAAACGCTGAAAGGCGGAATCGCCAGTCCTGCGCTGTTCGTATACACCCTTCCGAACATTGAGGTAGGCGAGATTTGCATCCGCCACAAACTCTATGGCGAGAATAACTTCCTTATTACCGAACGCTTTGATGCTGCGCAATTGCTGGAGCAATGCGAAGCCCTGTTCGAAGACAATGCCGCCAAAGCCGTTCTCATTGGTTGGACGGAGGTAGAAAGCGATAACCACGATGGTTTCTTCGCGTTCATTACCGCATCAGGAATGAACGAAGTGACGGCAGAAAGTTTGACGGATTTGTATTTGAACAGATGAACATGTTAGAGCCACAGATGCACGGATTATCACTGATTTTCCACGGAAAGGAATCATCTTTTTCATCTGTGGAAATCTGTGAATCTGTGGCTAAAAAATGTAATTATTAAGCCTTGGAAATTGCAATCACGGGCATAGGAGCGATTTCGGCCATTGGCAACGATGTAGATGGAAACCTGCGTTCGCTATTGTCGAAAGAAACAGGCATAGGCAAAGCCAAATTGCTTCGTTCCAAACTCACAGAAACGCATCTTTTTGGAGAAGTGAAACTCTCCAATGAAGAATTGAGAATAGGTTTGAACTGGACTTCAGAAGCTGTTTCTCGAACCACGCTTTTGAGTGCTTGGGCCATGAAAGAAGCCATCAAGCAGTCAGGGATTGTGATGGATAATCAGGTCGGTCTGGTTTCATCTACAAGTGTTGGCGGCATGGATCGCAGCGAAGGCTTTTTCGAGCCGTATTACACCGAACAGGATTTTGCGAATGTGTTTATGCTCGGCACGCACGATTGTGGCACCTGCACGAAACAAGCGGCCGCGCATTTCGGAATTACCGCTTATTCTACAACCATTAGCACGGCCTGTTCTTCGGCAGCAAACGCCATCGCTATGGGCGCACGCTTATTGCGCCAAAGAAAATTGAAGCGTGTGATTGTAGGCGGAACTGATGCCTTGTGCCGATTTACGGCCAACGGTTTCAATTCGCTAATGATCTTGGATACAGAATGGTGCAAACCCTTCTCTGCCAATCGTGCTGGATTGAATTTAGGCGAAGCCGCGGCTTATCTCGTGCTTGAAAGCAGGGAAGACGCAGAAGCTCGTGGAGCTGAAATCCTCGGACTGGTGACAGGCTGGGCCAATACGAATGATGCCTATCACCAAACGGCTTCATCGCCAGATGGAAACGGTGCGTTTATGGCGATGACGCAGGCGTTGGAAAAAGCGAATTTGAAGTCCACAGACATCAGTTACATCAACGCCCACGGAACGGGAACGCAGAATAACGATCAGTCGGAAAGCATTGCCATTCATCGTGTTTTCGGAGCACAGAAACCACCAATTAGCTCTACGAAAGCTTACACCGGTCATACATTGGCTGCCGCTGGCGCGATTGAAGCGGTTTATTCAGTTCTTGCTCTCAAGGAGAGTAAGTTGTTTCCGAATTTGAATTACCAAGATCCAATTGAGGAGAACGATTGGAAACCGCAATTGGAAGTTGAGAGTGCGGATATCAAGCACGTTTTGTCCAACTCATTTGGGTTTGGAGGTAACAACTCAACGGTAATCTTTAGTAAGTATTAATGGTTGCACTGTCAAATAAATCCTCCGCCTTACTTCGACAGGCTCAGCACAAGCTGTTCCTCGGCACCTCCTTTAAAAGGAGGAATGAGCTCCTTCCCCCTTTGAAAGGGGGTGGCTCGAAAGCGGAACTTGTGGAGCTTTTCGAGACGGGGGATTTAGTAATTGAGAAATTAGTCTGAAATGTATTTAGGAGCCGCCACTTGCATATCGTTTCAAGACACTTTCGGGAATGAAAACCCTTGGAGTTCACTCGCTGCAATCAACGGGGAAACGCAACTTGTCCAGCCTGATTACAAGGAATTTGTGAGCCCAGCAGCCTTGCGAAGAATGAGCAGCGTTCTAAAAATGGGTGCTGCAGGCGGTAAATCGTGTTTGTATAAAGCAGGATTGGAAAATGCAGATGCCATTACGGTTGGAACTGGCCTTGGCTGCGTTCGCGACACACTCAAGTTCTTGAAAGCGGTTTATGAAGATGGTGAAGGAGGACTTTCGCCTACGGCATTCATCCAATCCACGCATAATTCCATTGCTGGACAATTGGCGTTAATGCTCGGAAACCATGGTTACAACATGACGCATGTGCAAGGCGGGTTGTCGTTGGCCTATGCGCTTTCAGATGCAGAATTATTGATTGGTGAAGGTGATGCTGAGACGGTGCTGGTTGGTGCTGTCGATGAGAAAACGGAGGAATTGGTAGAATTGCTTTCTAAACTTGCTGATACCGTCAGTTATAAATTGCCAGAAGTAGGCGAGGGCGGAGCGTTCTTTCTTGCTTCCAAGGAAAAATTGAATTCATCTGTTGCCAAAATGGTCGGATTGAATTTGTCGGGAAAACTGGAGGTTGATGCAGACCTCGTGCTTTCAAACACGGATCAAGGATTCAATTACACCCAATTCTCAGGCGAGCATTTCACCTCTGTTGGTTTCGGACTTTTCATGGCGCTAAAGGCTTTTGAACTAGGAAAAGTTGACAACGGTCACATTTCATTCGACCATCCAACGCGTATTTTAGTGCATCATAAGTTGCTCGGACAGGAAATGAGCATCTTGCTTGAAAAGCTTTGAACTTCCAACGACTGAACATACTGGCTATTGGATTTGTCCTCGTTCTAATTCCAGCCATCACACTTGGATTTATTACATGGAAAGTCCTTATTATTCTATTGCTCGCGTATTCAATCACACTTGGTTGGGGTGTTTTCGACATCGGTTCGCAGTTTTTCATCCCGACTTTTTGGAGAGGCGAGAAGGGAACGGTCAGTTTTACCTTCGATGATGGCCCAGACCCAGAAGTGACGCCAAAGGTGCTGGATGTGCTTCGTGAGGAAGGAGTGAAGGCCGCATTTTTCGTCATAGGAAGAAATGCTGAGAAACATCCGAAGCTACTGAAACAGATCATGGATGAAGGTCATGTGATCGGGAATCACACCTACAATCATGATTACGTGTTCTCAAAAGCTGCAGCTGAAAAACAAGTAACGGAAGGACAAGAAGCCATTGAGAAGATCATCGGTAAGAAACCAGCCTATTTCCGGCCTCCATTTGGCGTAATGACGCCAGAGATTGCTTCCGCTATCCGAAAGGAAAAATGCACGGTCATCGGTTGGGATATCCGTTCGCAGGATGGACGCATTCGCACAAAAGATGCGACCATCAAGCGAATCAGTGCGCACCTCGAAAAATCAACCGTACTGTTGTTCCACGATACCAATCCGACAACGCCTGATGCACTTCGCGAGATTATTCATCTTTGCAGGCAGAATGGCATGAAGATCGTTTCAGTGCCAGAGCAATCGGGAATTGAACCCTACCATGCCTAAAATCACAACATTTTTCCTTTTCATCCTTTTTCCATTTTTCCTTTTCGCGCAGGATTGGAAAACGATTGAAGCGAGCGACCCGATGCTAACGGGGTTGAAATCAACTTTGGCGGGAATGAATAGCATCAAAGGCGATATCAAGCAAGAAAAGAGCTTTGCATTTCTAACAGATAAACTCGTTTCCACAGGCATTTTCCTCTATCAGAAGGAAAGCAAATTGCGTTGGGAGTTCAAAGAGCCAATTGATTATGTCATTCTCATCAACGAGAGCACCATGCGCTTGCGCGAAGAGGGCGTGGAGAAGAAATACAAGGGGATGAACCAGATCTTGCGGCAAGTGAAGGAGATCATTCTTGGTTGTATTGATGGTTCGATCATGAGTAATTCGAACTACAAAACGGTGTTCTCGACAGACGGAACCAACATTCGAATTCAGCTTCAACCGAAGGAGAAGAACCTGAAGGAATTCATCAAGCAGATTGATGTCGAGTTTGCAAAATCGGGTTCCATTCTAAAGAAAGTAACTTTGACCGATCCGTCTGGCGACATGACGGACATTCATTTCTCGAACGTTCAGTCCAACCAAAAGATAGATGCGGCTCTTTTTGCTGATTTTTAGTCTTCTTGCCACTTCAGTTCAGGCGCAAGCTCCCGGACAGGACGTAGAAATTCTCGCTCGCGGAAAAGAGGCTATTTATAAGGCTGAATTCAATATCACGGGAACAGCGATCAACGGATTTCTTGCGGTTCAGCACAAGCGAAATGACGTGCTTCATGTGGAATTCACCTCACCAATGGGTAATAATCTGTTGGAGATAGAGTGGAAGCGGGGTAAATGGAAAAAGATCTACGCCACCAAGAAACTCAGCGGAAAGTTGATCTTTAACATGATGACGGAAGACATTCTATTGCTCTTTGCACATTATCAGTATGATCAGAGTTTTGAGGATTTTGGCAACGAATGGAAGTGGAACAAAAAGACACTTCTTCCTGTTTTTGAGGACGGAAAACTGAGCTCGGTGAAGATCATTGGAAGACGCCATCATCCATCTAAAACGGTGAAATACAAACGTGGCGAAGATTGTATTGATGAATTAAGCATCGACCATCAAGGTTTTCCTTTTTCCATCACATTGGAACCATTGAAGAAGAAATAATGGCAACACTTGCGGGATTTTACGAACGAATTTCTGAAACCAAGACCGCTGCTGGTTCGGTGGTAAGTGCCAGACTCAATCCGGATCATGAAGTGTACGTTGGGCATTTTCCAGAAAAGCCTGTAGCGCCAGGTGCAGCGCTCACCCAAATGGTTTTGGATGAAGCCATCAGATTGACCAATGGTGAGAAGAAAGTGACTGAATTCCGCCAGATCAAATTCCTATCGGTTATTGATCCTACTCAAGTTCAAGATATTGAATTGGAGTTCGATTTTAGAGAACGGAATGGCGTTGATATGTTCACATGCGTTGGTCGCTCTGGCGAAACCAATTATTTCAAGTTGAATGGCATCTTCGGATAATTCGATGAATTACCGTTCTGAACTCAAGCAAATGGGAATTTGCGTGATTGTTCCTACATACAACAATCACAAAACGGTCAAACGCGTTATTGAAAGTGTGTTGGAATACACGGATGATCTAATCGTTGTGAATGATGGTGCCACAGATGGAACGCCAGCTATTCTGGACGAATTTGGAGATAGGATCGTTCTCATTTCGTACGCTCCCAACAAAGGAAAAGGCTATGCACTGCGGATGGCTTTCGCTAAAGCAACGGAACTGGGTTATCACTACGTTATTACGATTGATAGCGATGGGCAGCATTTTGCCAATGATATTCCAAAATTCATTGAAGTGCATCGAAGTCACCCGGATGCGGTAATTATGGGCGCCCGTAATTTGGAGGCACACGGAATGGCAGCTAAAAGCAGCTTCGCTAACCGTTTTTCCAATTTCTGGTTCCGATTACAAACGGGAATTTACATGCCCGACACGCAGACGGGTTTTCGTTTGTATCCGCTCGAAAAGATCAGGAACCTTACGCTGTTCACCAATCGGTTTGAGTTTGAAATTGAGGTGATTGTGAAACTTGCTTGGCGCGATGTGCCGTTCGTTTCCGTACCGATACAAGTGAAGTACGATCCTAATGAACGTGTTTCACATTTCCGTCCAGGACCAGATTTCACGCGTATCAGTTTTCTCAATGCGTGGTTCACGATTCTTACAGCGTTGTATCATCTTCCACGAAGACTGCTTTTGAAAGGGAAGCTGCTCAAGCTTATCAAAGAAGAAGCCATCAAACCAGAGGAAACCAATCTGCGCAAGGCGGCAAGCATCGGTTTCGGGTTCTTCTTCGGAATTCTACCTATTTGGGGATTTCAGTTGTTAATTGGTATTCCAACCGCCATTTTTCTACGGATGAATAAGGTGCTGTTCATTACAGCGGCAAACATCAGTTTGCCACCGCTCATTCCGTTCATCATCTTCTTCAGCTACTTAATGGGACAGCCGTTCGTGGATGGCGAACCAATTCCATTTGATAAACTATCTGAGCTATCGCTGGATAATATCCACGATAGTTACATCCAATATGTGATTGGAGCAATTCTGCTCGCAATCTCTACAGGATTGATGGGTTTCTTGGTGAGTTGGATAACGCTTACAGTCCTTCGGAAAGACCCTGAAGCGGTTCAAAGTGTCTGAACTTCCTTGTGACGGAAGCAATCTACCGTATGGTCGTTTACCATACCAGTTGCCTGCATGTGAGCGTAGATAACTGTTGGCCCAACGAATTTGAATCCGCGTTTCTTGAGGGCTTTACTGATCTGTTCGGCCAATTCAGTTTTGGCAGGAATGTCTTTTAGCGAAGCCAAGGAATTCTGCATCGGCTTCCCATCTACAAAATCCCAAATGTATTTGCTGAACGAACCGAATTCCTTTTGAATTTGAATGAAAGCCTGCGCATTTGAAACAGCTGCGCGAATCTTGGCTCCATTTCGGATAATACCAGCGTCAGCCATCAGGCTTTCAAGCTTAGCATCATCGTATGTGGCCACTTTTTTTACGTCAAAATGGTCGAATGCCGCACGGAAATTCTCGCGCTTGCGAAGCACTGTGATCCAACTCAATCCGGCTTGGAATGTCTCTAATATCAGAAACTCGAAAAGCCGCTGTTCATCAAACAGCGGCACTCCCCATTCTTCATCGTGATAAGAGATGTAAAGCGGATCATCAGAAACCCAGCCGCAACGTTTTTTTGCTTGTGGATGATGATTCATATCGTTCAAAAGGAGTAGTTACCCTTTCTTCTTTACGATCTTTGCTTCTTTTATGAACTTACCATTCACTGATTCGCCAAGAATCACGACTTCTTTCGATTTTTCGTAATCCTTAACTGCTAGCATCATTTCATCTTCAGTATCCCTTCTGATCTTGATTCCGGATACTGCACCCGTATTACGCACTTCAATATAATAGCCGTCTTTAAGCTTCTTCGGTCTTGTAGGAGGTCTTCCCATGTCTTGTTTTGTTCTTTTTTCACACCAAGCTCGAACAATATCATGTTCAACTCGGCCTTTACTCTTCGGTGTGAAATATAGGTATTTGAACCATACTAGGATAAAATAACTGTCAATAAGTCTTAACCGATACATGTTGATTCTGAAATTCAATGATTTCTGAGTTCAAAATGCAATTATTCAGGTTAAATTTTGTTGATTTCCGATGGTTTATAACCGACAGAAAGACCGATTCATAATCGTTTAGTAATCGAAAGCAACTGTAATACCTTTGCAACCGAATTCTGTAAGTAGATGAAACAGTTCGACATACCTGAGTTTTACCGTAGTCCGATCATCGGACCGCTGAAAGAAATGCGCAAGAGCAAAGATCCGCGTAAGCAGGACTTTACGCCAACGTTGCTCGACTTCGGTCCGGTTCAGTTTTACATCGCGCGGCATTTTGGCTTCTGTTATGGAGTGGAGAATGCGATTGAAATATCCTATCGCGCACTAAGCGAGAATCCAGGGAAACAGATTTTTCTCTTGAGTCAAATGATCCATAACCCTGCTGTGAATGACGATCTTCAAGGTCATGGTATTCAATTTATCATGGATACCTACGGAAATCAGCTTATTCCTTGGGATGATATTTCTTCGGATGATATTGTCATTACGCCTGCATTCGGAACAACGGTTGAGATTGAAGATCTATTGAAACAAAAAGGCATTCAGCCTGAATTGTACAATACAACATGTCCGTTTGTCGAGAAAGTATGGAAACGGTCTTCCAAATTGGGTGAGGACGATTTTACCGTCATTATTCACGGAAAACAGAAACACGAAGAAACGCGAGCAACGTTTTCGCACAGCTATCAAAATGCGCCATCGTTGGTCATAAAAGACCTGAATGAAGCGCACATTTTGGGCGAGATCATTATGGGCAAACGCCCGGTGGAAGAGTTTGAAAATCAATTTCGTGATCGTGCATCCGAAGGTTTTGACCCGAACACACATTTCGACCGCATTGGAGTGGTGAACCAAACAACCATGTTGGCCACGGAAACACAGGCCATTGCCGATCACCTCAAAAATGTGGTGCTTGAGAAATTTGGGGAAGCGAATTCTAAGCAACATTTTGCTGATACGCGTGACACGCTTTGCTATGCTACCAACGATAATCAATCTGCAACGTACGGCTTGATGGAAACCGATGCTGACCTGGCCATTGTGGTTGGAGGTTACAATAGTTCCAATACATCGCATTTGGTGGAGTTGCTCGAAGAGAAATTCCCAACCTATTTTATCAGTTCAGAGAATGAGATAAAAGATGATGCAAGCGTTGAGCATTTCAATTTCCATGAAGGAACTATTGGTCAAACGTCCGATTTCTTACCCAAAACCGACCGACCATTGAAAATTGCATTGACCAGTGGTGCATCGTGCCCTGATTCGGTGGTTGACCGTGTGCTTCAAAAAGTGCTTTCCTACTTTACTGGAAGTCGGGAAATAGGGAAGGTGATGGAGGAGTTGGAGGTGAATTAATTCTGCCTTTCAGCAACCCACCCCAAAGCCAATTCCAATTGCTGATCAGGAGATAGATTGGAGTTGTCTAGAACCACAGCATCTTCTGCCTGAATCAGTGGGTCTTCCTTTCTGCTGGTATCTTCCTGATCACGAGAAAGAAGGTTGTTTCGAACTTCTTCCAACGAAACGTCTTTGCCATTGGCTTTCAGCTCATCGAATCTGCGTTGGGCTCGCACGTCTGGCGAAGCCGTCATGAAAATCTTGAGTTCGGCATGCGGAAAAACGGCTGTTCCAATATCGCGGCCGTCCATAACCACACCACCGCGTTTACCCAATTCCTGCTGGAGCGAACGCAGCTTGGCGCGCACTTCTTTGATGACACTTACAAAACTGACTACCTCAGAAACACGCATACTTCGTATTTCCTCTTCCACGTTTTTTCCGTTCAAAAACGTGGTTACTCTTTTGGTATTTGAATCGTAATTCAGGTCAATATCGATGTTGTTGAGCTCTAGAACGAGGCTGTCTTTATCCACATATTCTTTTGTTGCCAAACCATGTTCTATGGCAAACAGCGCCATAGCGCGATACATCGCACCGCTATCTACATACGTGTAATTGAGTTTGGCAGCGAGTTGTTTGGCAAGTGTGCTTTTGCCGCATGAAGAATACCCATCAATGGCGATGGTGATCTTATCCATCGGTAGCTGGCTTATCTTTTTTCGGTTCTTTCTGTACTCGTTTGGGCATTTTTATATGCGTACCCAAATTGGTTGAAATCGAAATCTGGTTGGTTCCACCAGCCAAGTGGTACGTGGCGCGGCTGTATGAAAATGTGAATCGATTGACCTTGATTCCAATTCCCCACGAGAATCCGACTGTTGCAGGTTTGCTGGCCACTTTGAATTCTTGGCGTCTGCCGTAGTTATATCCAGCACGAATAAAGATTCTTCGGGCAATGGTCAACTCCGTACTGAAAATGAAATGCCGCATGATGGCATCTCCAACGTTCGATTTCTGCTTGATCGCTTCGCCAGTAAGCGGATCAATGTCTGGAGGAGAATTGGTTGGGTCTTTGTAAGTAAGATCTGGTTTCTGAAGGTCCACAATGGTCATTGACAAGCGAAGTGGAATGTATTTCAGTTTATGACTGACTCCAAGATCCAAGCTAAGCGGAAGGGGCTCGTACTGACCAGTAACATATGGCTTCAATTGAGAACCAAGATTTCGCGCTACCAAACTTACTGTCCAATTTTTCTGTGGATGATAAAACGTTGCCGCTAGGTCAACCGCCATTCCAACACTGCTGTAATCGGCCAGTTGTGAATAAATGAGTTTAAGATTCGCTCCGGTAGAGAAGAATTTTCCAAATGGGCGTGCATACGTAGCGTGAAGCAGCGTCTCGTTGGCCGAAAAGTTTCCTTGAACGGTTCCGTTCACATCCGCTCGCGTAAAATTTCCATAATTGGCATACATCACGCCAAATGCCATGTTGCCGATCTTATTGAACGTGTGTCCGTAGCCAATGTATCCGTAGTTGATGCCACCATAATAATTGGTGAAATCAGTGACGAGATACTTGTTCATGGAACTGTCCAAAATGGCCGGATTCAAGTAAACCAGATCAAGATCCCCGTCTTTGATGGCAATTTGATCACCACCCATCGCTGCATTTCGGGCCGAAGCCGTCATGTCCATAAAACTATAGGTAGAACTTCCACCAAGCTGCGCAAATGCAGCAGAAGCAGAAAGTGTAAAGGCAAGGATGGATAGGAGTCGAATTCGCATCAATGGCAAATAAAAACATTATTTGTGGCCGAGGGAACGGACAAGGTCTAGACTTATTGCCTTACACATCACAATTGTGCAATTTTTACTGAAAAGCCTTGCGGAAAGTTCAATTCAGCAGGTTCATTTTCAAATAGACCAAAGACTGTTGATCCGCTTCCGGTCATTGCTGCATAATCTGCTCCGAGTTCGTACAGTTTCATGTTCAAATCAGCAATAGCGGGATATTTTGGAAAGATCGATAGTTCAAAATCATTCTTCACGCTATGTTTCCAATGTGCCACATCCTTCGAAAGCGAGGAAAGAAGCAACGTTTCAGTTGCTTGCGGTCTAATTCCTTCGTACGCTTCCTTGGTTCCAATATGTATGTTAGGATTTACGAGAACGATCCAATAACCAGAAAGTTCAAGGTCAAATGGTTCAAGAATTTCTCCTCGCCCAGTAACGTATGCAGGCTTGTTTGAAACGAAAAACGGACAATCGCTTCCAACTTTCGCAACAATTTCTTCAAGTTTTGTTTCTGTGATACCAAGGTCGAACATATCGTTGAGCATTACAGCTGCGAAAGCCGCATCGGCACTTCCACCGCCTAAACCTGCTCCAATAGGAATGATCTTGTGCAAGTGCATTCGAACAGAAGGAAGCCCAAATTCTTGATGAAGCAAGTGATAAACGCGTTCGCAGAGGTTCGGTTTTCCGTCAGAAACAATTTCAATTCCTGATGAAGTGAAAGTCACTTTCCCTTTTCCCTTGTCGGCAACAATTTCTAAGATGTCGTGCCACGGAATAGGGTAGAAGACACTTTCAATATCATGGAAGCCATCCGCACGTTTGCGAATAACGTTCAGTCCAAGATTGATCTTTGCGTTTGGGTAAGAAATCACGGAGGCGAAATTAGAATTCACTTCGGTCTGCATCATTAAATTCATTCGTACATCTGTTTAAGAACACAGATTTTTTCTGAAATTGAATAACATTACTCGATCAACATCCAAAACGGAATGGGCATTGCAACCAAAATAGTTCTGATTCTGATAGCGCTTCATTTGATCATCGGTTTCGGATGGCTCATGTATAAGTTATCGCCACAGAAGCATGATGGTGATGACGACAAAGCGGAAGGCGCTGAATAGCGGCCAATTCCTAAACGTCAACTTTTCGGGAATAATTATGAAATTCGCACAATGAATTTGCAATGCATGCATTGCTTTAAACGAATCCTATGAGCCACCCCAAATATCCGCATCTCTTCGAACCACTTGATCTTGGTTTTACCAAGTTGAGAAACAGAACCTTGATGGGTTCTATGCACACCGGATTGGAAGAAGAAAAAGGTGGTTACGAACGCATGGCCGCTTACTTTGGCGAACGTGCAGAAGGTGGTTGCGGCCTCATCGTTACGGGTGGAATTGCGCCCGATGTGCACGGATGGACGAGTCCATTCGCCAGTACTTTAACGAACAAAAGCACTGCTGATAAACACAAGGTGATCACCGAAGCAGTACACAGGCACGATGGAAAGATCTGCCTGCAGATCCTACACACAGGTCGTTACAGTTATAGCCCGATTGCGGTGGCGCCATCGGCTCTAAAATCTCCGATTTCACCGTTCAAACCGTGGGCGTTGAGCAAATGGGGCATTGAGCGTACCATCAAGCATTTTGTGCGCTGCGCGAAGTTGGCGCAGTACGCGAATTATGATGGCGTAGAGATCATGGGTTCCGAAGGATACCTCATCAATCAGTTCATTGCAAAAAAGACCAATCATCGAACAGATGAATGGGGCGGTTCTTACGAAAATCGAATTCGTTTTGCTTTGGAAATTGTGCGCAGAACGCGAGAAGCAGTTGGCACCAATTTCATCATCATCTTCCGCCTTTCTATGCTCGATCTTGTACAAGGAGGAAGCACATGGCCTGAAGTGGTGCAATTGGCGAAGGAATTGGAGAAAGCTGGTGTTACCATCATCAACACTGGAATTGGTTGGCATGAGGCCAGAATCCCAACAATTGGAACAATGGTTCCCCGAGCTGCATTTACGTGGGTGACTCGCAAAATGAAAGGTGAAGTTTCGATTCCGCTCATCACCACCAACCGAATCAATGACCCAAAAGTGGCCGAAGAGATCATTGCCCGTGGCGATGCGGACATGGTTTCGATGGCACGTCCGTTTTTGGCCGATTCTCATTTGGTGAAGAAGGCCGAGGAAGGAAGAGAAAGCGAGATCAACACCTGTATTGCTTGCAACCAAGCTTGTTTGGATCACGTTTTTCAGCGTAAAATCGTGAGTTGCCTCGTCAATCCGCGTGCTTGCCACGAAACGGAATTGAATTACAAGGCTACTACAGCAAAAAAGAAAATTGCAGTTGTAGGCGCTGGACCTGCAGGGTTGGCAGCCGCAACCGTGGCTGCAGAACGTGGTCATTCCGTCACGCTTTTCGAAGCCGATAAGGAAATCGGTGGTCAGTTCAATATCGCGAAGCAGATTCCTGGAAAGGAGGAATTCTACGAGACCATCCGCTACTTCGATACCAAGATCAAGAAACATGGCGTTGATCTGAAATTGAATACTTGGGCTGATGAAGCTTCTTTAGCTGGATTTGACGAAGTGCTCCTCGGAACAGGCATCACACCTCGAAAACCGAACATTCCAGGCATCGATCATCCAATGGTTTTGAGCTATTTGGATGTGCTTCGCGATAAGAAAGCTGTTGGAAAACGTGTAGCTATCATTGGTGCTGGAGGAATTGGATTCGATGTGGCTGAATACTTGACTCACGAAGGTCAACCAACATCTTTGAACTTGGCAGCATTCCTCGAAGAATGGGGAATCGATGCGAATAATGAAGTGCGTGGCGGAATAGAAGGCATTCAGCCGCATCCTGAACCATCTCCACGGGAGGTGTATCTGCTTCAACGGAAAGAATCGAAGGTTGGTGCTGGATTGGGAAAAACCACTGGTTGGATCCATCGCTTGGCGCTAAAGAACAAGAACGTACAGATGATGAATAACGTTCAGTATGACAAGATCGATGATAAAGGATTGCATGTCACCATTAAAGGTCAACCAGAATTGTTGGAAGTAGATAACGTGATCATCTGTGCTGGTCAGGAAAGCAACAATAAGATGTTCGAACCGCTGAAAGCAAAAGGAATCAACGTGCATTTGATCGGTGGTGCCGATCTTGCTTCAGAATTGGATGCCAAACGAGCCATTGACCAAGGAAGTAGATTGGCTGCCGCATTGTAATTTGGCGGCTGAATGCTGAATTATCTTAAAACCCACAAACTCGCATGGCTGGTCACAGCGGTGTATGGCGTGGTTTTCTGTCTGATCTCGCTGATCAATCACTACAATTTCAGAACCTACGGGCTCGATCTGGGCATTTACACCCATGGGATCTATAGCTATTCTCACCTGCATTGGCATCAATTCACGCTTGGATTGGAAGGTGAATCATTCAATCATTTGGGGAATCATTTCTCACCGATTGTCGCGCTGCTTTCGCCCTTCTATTACCTTTTCGGGACCTACACGCTTCTGATTCTTCAGATTGCTGCCATTGTCTTTGGCGGGTGGGGCATTTATCTATTTGCGAAGGAACGACTGGAAGGATTTCAGCCAGAGTTGGTCATGGTGCTATTCTTCAGCATGTGGGGCATTTATTCGGCCTTGGCTTACGATTGGCATGCGAACGTGATGGCCGCCATGTTCGTGCCATGGTTCATCCTGTTCTACGAACGAAAAGATTGGAAAAAAGCCATGATGATGTTCGTCCTAGTGCTCATTTGCAAAGAAAACATGGCTGTTTGGATGGCTGCGATCTTAGCTGGATTGGCCGTTCGTGATTTCTTCCTAAAACCGAATCAGACCAACTGGCTTTTCCTTGGTTCATTACTTGGTTCAGCTATAGTTTATTTTCTCGTTGTTCAGGCGGTCATCATGCCTGCACTGAACACGGCAGGTGTTTCTGATCATCTCGGTAATTACAGCCATTTGGGTAACGGACCGGTTGGAGTAATCAAGACCATGCTTGGTAAGCCACGGCACATTTTCTATCTGATGTTTGAGAGTTTGCAGAACGATCCTTTAACCTTCATGCTCAAATCACAGTTGCATTTCATGGTATTGGTTTCTGGTGGATTTGCTTTGATCTATCGTCCACATTACCTCATCACGCTAGCGCCCATTTACGCGCAGAAATTGTTGTCGTCAAATCCAGCGCATTGGGGCGTTTATTCTCAATATTCGATTGAGTTCGCGCCCATCATTGCATTGGCTTTTGTTGAATGGATGCAGCATTTTCCTTTCGAAAAGTGGAAGACGACTTTGCTTATTGGTACGATTGCCACGGCAACGTTTTTCAATTGGCATCCAACACGACCGAATACGGGTTTTTATCAATCGGCACATTACCAATCGGGATTGAACTCAGAAGCCATTTACAATGCGTTGGAATTAATTCCTGCCGATGCGGTTGTTTCGGCAAGTAATGTGATTGTGCCGCATGTTGCTGATCGGGAAAAAATCTATTTGTTTCCAGTTGTAAAGGATGCGGATTATCTGGCCATTCTAACTCACGGCCGCGACCTTTATCCAGTTGATAGTCTCGAATTTCCGCAGAAAATGGTGGAACTTAGAAGCGATTCCTTGAACGAGATCATTTATGACGAGAATGATTTCCTCATCATCAAACGGAAAGTTATTTCCGAAGGAATGAGATAAAATCAGCCACTGATCTTTCAGGAATTTCTTCCATCGGAACGTGACCCATGTTTTCGTAGATCAAGAGTTCTGAATTTGGAATGTCGGCATGGAACTTAGCCGCAGCTTCCACATTTACCAATCCATCCGAATCTCCCCACATGATAAGTGTTGGACATTTGATCTGTTTGACTTCTTCAGAATGATCGTAATTGATCTGTCGCGTCTTGCCCATCAAACCAGCGCGGTTTCCTTCGCGAAGCAATAATTCGTGATAACGTTCCACCAATTCCTCTGTGATCTTCCAATCATCGAAATAAACCACTTTGACCGATTTTCTTACCAACGATTGAGGCGTAAGATGCAGCAAAACAGGTTTCATCCAGTCCATTTTCTGAAGTTTGAAACTTACAGGCGTAGGCTGATCTCCACGTGGATAACCGCTTGAATTGAGCACAGCCAACTTCTTCACCTTATCGGGATGATTGACAGCAAAGCTCCATGCCATATATCCACCGAAGGAATTACCGGCCATGTAGCACGTGTCCACATTCAGTTTCAGTAAAACATCTTCAATGAATTTTTGGTACCGTTCGCGGGTGTAATTGTCGTTCGGTTCAGGTCCAGTAATGCCGAAACCGGGCATATCGAAACTCACCACGCGGTAATATTTCGAAAGTTCGTTCGTCCAGCCTTCCCAAGTGTGCAAAGAGGAAGCCGTTCCATGCAAAAGCACCACCGTTTCGCCTGTGTCGCCATTGATGCGATAATGAACCTGCATGCCATCCAATTCTACGAACTGCGAATTGTCGTAAGCATATTTTTCGATGATCTCTTCAACCGGAATATCATCATGCCAAGAAGATGCTATGAATCCACAGACGAGACCAACTAGGCCGATAAGAATAAGACGGATGGCTATTTTCATTTTGATTTGGTTCAAAGATGCTTCGGTCGCTCTGGTTCAGAATGCTGAATTACAGAACGAATCTCATCTTTTTCGATGATAATGAGTTTTTGCTTGTAAAGTCCTCCGATGGCTTTTTTGAAGAGTTTCTTACTCATATGTAATTGTTCCTCAATGTCTTCGGGTGCGCTTTTGTCGGATAGGTGAAGAACCCCTTTGTTTCGGTTCAATGCATCCAAAATCTTACGAGAGTTGGGTTCGATGCTTGCCACTCCCAACGGTTCAAGGCTTACATCGATCTTACCGTCTTCACGAACCAGTTTGATGTAGCCTTTGGTTTCATCACCAACCTCAATTGGTCGAAAAACCTCGTTTTCATACACCAATCCACCGTGCTTACGATTGATCATTACCTGAAAACCAAGTTCGGTTTCATTATAAACTACAAGATCGACTTCTTGACCAGTTTTTAATTGGATGTCAGATTGATCCAATAGTTTTCCGATGCGCGGAGTTGCCACTAAGCGTTCCGATTTTTCGTCCAGGAAAACGCCAACTAAATATTTTTTGCCCACTTCCATTTGTTCCACCATTTCGGCATACGGAACAAAAAGATGTTTCTCCAAACCCCAGTCCAAAAACGCTCCGATCCGATTCACAGAATGAACTTCAAGCCATTCGAATTTACCCAACGAAATGCGTGGTGTCTGAGTAGTGGCAACAGGGCGTTCTTCGGTATCCAAGTAAACGAAAACAGTGAGTTCATCGCCTTCTTGCATGCCTGGTTTCAGGTATTTGTTGGGCAATAGGATAACGTCATCGTAGCCAGCATCTGGCTCGCCCAAATAGGCACCAACGCTGGTAAATCTGTGAATGGTAAGTGTATTGTATTCGCCTATTTTGAACACGAATTTTGAATTAAGAATGATGAATTAATAGTTGGTTCAAAGCTCTTTTCTGAGCCGTGCAACTGGAATTCCCAATTGCTCGCGGTATTTGGCAACGGTTCTTCTAGCAATGATGTAGCCTTTTTCTTTGAGCAACGCAGCCAATTTTTCATCGGCCAAGGGATGGTTTTTTTCCTCGCCTTCAATCGCATCGCTCAAAATCTTTTTCACTTCCCTAGAACTTACTTCTTCGCCACTTTCTGTGGTCAACGATTCAGAGAAAAAGGATTTTAATAAGAAAGTCCCGAATTGAGTTTGAACGTATTTGCTGTTCGCAACGCGAGAAATGGTGGAAATATCCAAGCCAACGATGTCTGAAATATCCTTCAGGATCATCGGTTTCAACTTCGTTTCATCTCCCGTGAGGAAATATTCTTTCTGATATTCCATAATGGCATCCATGGTGCCATAAAGTGTCATCTGTCGTTGCAGAATGGCATCAATGAACCATTTGGCGCCATCCAACTTTTGCTTTACAAACTGTACAGCTTCCTTCTGTTCTCTATTGGCCTTTCCCTTTGTTTCTGAATAGGCGCGAAGCATTTGCTTGTACTCGTTACTTACTTTCAGTTGAGGCGCATTTCGCCCGTTCAGTGTCAATTCGAGCTTGCCATCTTCATTATTGATCATGAAATCGGCAACGATGTTCTGAACAACTTTCGTGCTGTCGGAAAGTGAATTTCCAGGACGAGGATTGAGTTTTAGGACCTCATCAAGCACCTTTTTCAATTCGTCTTCTTCGATATGAAGTCGTTGACAGATTTTGGTGTAATGCTTTTTCGAAAACTCATCCATCATATTGGAGATGAGTTCTTTAGCAAGATGAACAGTGTCTGTTTCTTCCTTGCGGTTTAACTGCAATAGAAGACATTCTTGCAAGTTTCTAGCACCAACTCCAGCAGGTTCAAAGCTTTGTATCACATCCAACAGGTCTTCAACTTCATCTTCGTTGGTGTGAATGTTCTGGGTAAAAGCGAGGTCGTCAACAATGGCATAAACCTCTCTGCGTAAATAACCGTCATCGTCTAAATTCCCAATGATGGTCTCGGCAATCGTCCGCTGCTGTTCAGAAAGAACGCGCATTCCAAGCTGTTCATCAAGCAATTCGCGAAAACTGAAACCACCGCTCAGCGGCATTTCGCGCTCCTCGTCATCGGGGCTCGTGTTATTCGCGTAAAGCTTGTAGTCAGGAATGTCATCGTCATCCAAATAATCCTCTATCGTGAATTCGTCATCCGCGCTAGAGTCTTCCTCAAAATCATCCTGATCGTCATTCTGAAGATCTGACAGTTCATCATCAAACTCATCGCCTTCTGGTCCTTCTTCCAAAGCTGGATTTACTTCCAACTCTTCCTTGATGCGCTGTTCAAGTGCGATTGTAGGTATCTGAAGCAACTTCATCAGCTGGATCTGCTGAGGCGAAAGTCGCTGTAATTGCTTCTGCTGTAATCGTTGTTTCATTGCCATGGGAGTGGTCTTTTACGATTGGTCGAAGATCGGTATTCCAATTTGAGTGCCAAAGACAATTCAATGGTCAATTGGCAATTTACCGTTTTATAGATTGATTGCAATTATTCATCTCCAATTATAGATTTTTACAAAAACTGAACGGTATGGCTTACAGCGAACATTTAGTAGAACGTGTGAGACTGCGGCTTCAAAAAGCCAACATTACGGACGAAAAAAAGATGATGGGTGGTTTCATTTTCATGGTCAATGGTAAGATGTGTATTGGCGTGGATAGAGATAAAACAACAGGAGAAGACCGTTTGATGGTTCGTGTTGGTAAGGCAAGGCACGATAAGCTGTTATTCAAAAACGGAAGTCGAGAAATGGATTTCACGGGCAAGACAATGCGCGGTTTTCTTTTCATATCGCCCGAAGGATTTGATGCGGAAAGTGATCTGGATTTTTGGACTGAGAAAGCGCTAGAATTCAACCAGATGATTTGAATTCAATAAAAAATTTACCTTCGGCCGAATTCAAAAACGAGTTTAAGTAAACACAGATCAGGTACGATGGAAAAGGAAATAATTGCGAGAAGCGGTTCAAAATGCGAATTGTGTGGTTCTGAAAAGGACTTGCAGTTTTATGTCGTTCCACCGAAATCTGCCGGTTCTACCGATAATGCTATCCATGCCTGTGGAACTTGTTTTGAACAATTGAATGATTCCGAAAAAGTAGATTCCAATCATTGGAGATGCCTAAATGATAGTATGTGGAGCACGGTTCCTGCAGTGCAGGTGGTTGCTTGGCGCATGCTTAATCAGCTAAAGGCAGAAGGTTGGCCGCAAGACCTGCTTGATATGATGTATTTGGAAGATGAAACCGCTGAATGGGCAAAAGACGGAATGTTGCCAGAAGGCGAAGAGGCCATTATACATAGAGATAGTAATGGCGTGGTTCTGAGCTACGGAGATTCTGTAGTGCTGATAAAGGATTTGAATGTGAAAGGGACAAGTATGGTGGCCAAGCGTGGCGAAGCTGTTCGCAACATTACATTGGTGCACGACAATGCAGAACAGATCGAGGGCCGCGTAAACGGCCAAATGATCGTGATTCTAACGCAATACGTGAAGAAGACGAATTAGAATTCGCAGTTATTCGGAGTTCTTGGAAAAGGAATAACGTCTCGAACGTTTGTCATTCCAGTAATGAACATCATCAGTCGTTCGAAGCCAAGGCCAAAACCACTGTGTTCAACCGTTCCGAATTTACGAGTGTCCATGTACCACCAAACGCTTTCGAGTGGAATGTGGAAGTCTTCGATTTTCTTCATCAGCACATCATAACGTTCCTCACGTTGTGATCCTCCTACAATTTCTCCAATGCCTGGAAATAGAATGTCCATCGCGGCCACTGTTTTTCCATCTTCATTCAGCTTCATGTAAAACGCCTTGATCTTAGCTGGATAACCCGTAATGATCACTGGTTTTTGAAAGTGTTTCTCAACCAAGAAACGTTCGTGTTCGCTTTGAAGGTCAACACCCCATTCATCTACAGGGTATTCGAATTTCTTCTTTTTGTTTGGTTGGCTGTTTTGGAGAATATCAACTGCTTCTGTATAAGTGATACGAGCAAAGTCATTGCTTACCACAAACTTCAGTTTGTCTAACAGCTCCATTGGTTGGCGCTTATCCTGTGGCAGACTTTTTTCTTCTTCAGCTATTCGGTCGCTCAAGAATTTCAAGTCGTCCGGACAGGTTTCCATTACATATTTAATTGTCTCCTTGAGAAAATCCTCTGCAAGGTCCATGTTGTCGTAGATATCGTTGAAAGCAACTTCAGGTTCAATCATCCAGAATTCCGCCAAATGGCGAGAGGTGTTGCTGTTTTCAGCACGGAATGTTGGTCCGAAAGTATAAACCTTCGAAAGTGCCATAGCGGCCAATTCTGCTTCCAACTGACCAGTTACGCAAAGGTTAGTCTGCTTTCCGAAAAAATCTTCCGAATAATCTACTGCTCCATCTTCATTCAGCGGTGGGTTTTTAGGATCAAGCATCGTAACGCGGAACATTTCTCCAGCGCCCTCGCCATCCGTACCTGTGAGAATAGGGGAGTGGATATTGAAGAATCCGCGATCATTGAAATACTTATGAATGGCAAATGTGAGTGCATGACGCACTCGGAAAACCGATCCGAATGTATTGGTCCGCATTCGCAAGTGTGCGTTCTCACGAAGAAACTCCAAACTGTGTTTTTTTGGCTGGATTGGAAATTTCTCAGGGTCTGCAATTCCATGAACCTTTACAGATGTCGCTTTTACTTCAACAGTTTGGCCTTTGCCCTCGCTGGCAACCAATTGTCCGACAATGGAAACGCAAGCTCCCGTTGTCACTTCTTTAAGTGCTTCATCGCTAAACTGTTCCATGTCAAAAACGCACTGGAGGTTATTGACCGTAGAGCCATCATTCATTGCTACGAAATTGACATATGCGTTTCCACGTTTCGTTCTTACCCATCCTCTTACCGTCACTTCACGGTCAATTTTGTCCGTGGTCAATAATTGTTTAATGCTTTCCATTGCCATGTTTTTGAAGCGTGCAAAGATAGATGCTTAGATTATTGTGAAATGAGCCCGAAACGAATTGGCGAAGAAGATTTATACACCATGTATTCTGATGTGATTGGGCGGAAAAGATGTTTCGAAAGCTTCAAACCTGCCAAAGCAATTGAAATTTGAGCTTGAATTAACATGCGAGAACGGTTATTTAAATTACTATTTTTGCAATCCCAAAAATGGGAGGCTCTTCCCGAACAAGAGTCGTATATAAAAACAATCTCTCTAACGATACGGGAACGTTGAGATACAAATCTGACCAACATGGCAGAAGAAAAAAAATCAGCAGAAACCACAGAAAACAAGGTTGCTGCAAACGCTGGAGCAGATGCTCCGAAAGCTAAAAAACCACGAATTAAGGCAACACCAGTAGCAGAAGAAACTGAGGAATCAGTAGAAGCTGCAGCACCAGTTGCAGAAGTGGAAGTTGTAGCCGAAGTTGAAGCTGCAACTGAAGAAGTAGCTGAAGTAAAACCAAAGAGAACAGAGCCTCGCAAACCAGCTGAGCGTCCTGCTGACTTTGATTGGAGTGCCATCGGTAAGAAACAAGAAGTTTATGCTGAGAAGGAACGCGCTGCGTTGGAGGCAATGTATGATGCCACCATCACTTCGTTCAATTCTAATGACGTGCTTGATGGTACGATCATAGAAAAGACCAAAAAGGATTTCATCGTAACTATCGGTGGAAAATCTGAAGGTATCGTTCCTTTGAGCGAAACACGATACAACCCTGATTTCGAAGTAGGAAACCCGATTGAGGTTTACATTGAGAAAGTAGAGGATAAAGGTGGACAATTGGTATTGTCTCACAGAAAAGCCCGTGCCCTTCGTTCTTGGGACCGAGTTAATAAAGCCTTGGAAGATGATGAAATCATCAGAGGACAGATCAAATGCAGAACTAAAGGTGGTCTTATTGCCGATGTATTCGGAATTGAGGCATTCCTTCCAGGTTCTCAGATTGATGTGAAACCTATCCGTGACTACGATGTGTACGTAGGTAAGATCATGGAGTTCAAAGTGGTTAAGATCAATAACGAGTACAAAAACGTTGTTGTTTCGCATAAAGCGCTTATCCAAGCAGAACTTGAATCTCAGAAGAAAGAGATCATCGGTAAATTGGAGAAAGGACAGATCCTTGAAGGAACTGTTAAGAACATCACTTCATACGGTGTATTCATCGATCTTGGAGGTGTTGATGGACTTATCCACATCACCGACCTTTCTTGGGGACGAATCAATCATCCAGAAGAAATCGTTGAACTTGATCAGAAAATCAATGTGGTTATCCTTGATTTCGATGACGATAAAAAACGAATCGCTCTTGGTCTTAAACAGCTAAGCTCACATCCATGGGATGCTCTTGAAAAAGACGTTAACATTGGAGACAAAGTGAAAGGAAAAGTTGTTGTTGTTGCTGATTACGGTGCGTTTGTAGAAGTTGCTCCAGGAGTGGAAGGACTACTTCACGTTTCTGAAATGAGCTGGTCACAGCACTTGAGAAGCGCTCAGGATTTCCTTAATGTTGGAGACGAGGTTGAATGCGTTGTCCTGACTCTTGATAAAGAAGATAGGAAAATGTCATTGGGTATCAAACAATTGATGCCAGATCCTTGGACCGACATCGTTACCAAATATCCTATGGGATCGCAGCATACTGCTAAAGTTCGCAGCTTTACCAACTTCGGAATTTTTGTTGAGTTGGAAGAAGGAGTTGATGGTTTGATTCATATCTCTGACCTTTCATGGAACAAGAAAGTGAAGCATCCATCTGAATTCACCAGCATTGATGCTGATATCGAAGTTCAGGTTTTGGAAATCGATGCTGAGAACAGAAGATTGAGCCTTGGACACAAACAATTGGAGCAAAATCCATGGGATGTGTTTGAAACGGTCTTCACAATCGATAGCGTTCACCAAGGAACAGTTACCTCTGTAAATGACAAAGGAGCTACCGTTGCTTTACCTTATGGTGTTGAGGGATTCGTTCCAAAACGTCACATGGCAAAAGAAGATGGTTCTGAAGTGAAATTGGAAGAAGCTGCAGATTTCAAAGTGATTGAATTCAGCAAAGACAGCAGACGTGTCGTTGTTTCTCATGCCAAGATCCACTCAGATGAGGCATTTGCTTCTCAAGCGGAAGAAGGCGACAAGAAGAAAGCAGCTGGAAATGCTACAAGCCGCGGAGTTAAGAAAGTACAAGCAAGTCAAGAAAAGACAACACTTGGAGACCTTGACGCTCTTGCAGATCTCAAGTCTCAACTTGAGAACTCGGAAAAGGCAGCAAAAAAGGCCAAGAAGTAAATCAAGAAAAACCCCGCTAACAGCGGGGTTTTTTTTTACCTAATATCGAATTACATTTGCACGAAATCAATGAGCATTGAGTCGCGCATAATCTTAGATAGCCAACAGCTCAATCTTTCTATTGAAAGAATTTGCTATCAGCTCATCGAGAACCACAACGATTTTTCGGACACGGTTTTGGTTGGATTACAACCCAGAGGCGTTTTTGTCGCTCAGCGAATCCACAAAAGATTAGAAGATCTCCTTGGAACCAAAGTATTGCTTGGTTCATTGGATATCACTTTCAATAGGGACGACCACCGTAGGCACGACCTTCCGCTGATTCCGTCTAAAACCAAAATGGATTTTCTTATCGAAGGAAAAAATGTCATTATGATAGATGACGTGCTATTCACTGGAAGGACAATTAGAGCGGGTATGGATGCGATGATGGCATTCGGAAGACCCTCTACGGTTGAATTAGTAGTTCTGGTTGATAGAAGATTCACTAGGCAACTTCCTATAGAACCTAATTATGTAGGAGCTAGAATTGATACGATTGTTTCCGAAAGGGTAGAAGTGGCTCTTTTGGAAAGTGGCGGCAACGACACGGTTAAACTTTATTCACCTGAAGCAGAATGAGCGGGTTATCGGTAAAACATCTTCTTGGCATAAAATACATCACCAAAGAGGATATAGAACTGATTTTTCAAACGGCAGATAATTTCAAGCAGGTCATTAATCGACCTATTAAGAAAGTGCCTTCGCTTCGCGATATTACCATCGCTAATCTGTTCTTCGAAAACTCAACTCGAACAAAACTTTCCTTCGAATTAGCTGAAAAGCGTCTGTCTGCAGATGTGATCAATTTTTCAGCTTCAGCTTCTTCAGTAACGAAAGGAGAAACGCTACTCGATACGGTCAATAATATTTTGGCGATGAAGGTGGATATGGTAGTTATGCGTCATCCATTGCCTGGTGCTGGTCAGTTTCTTTCAAGAAACATCAATGCGGTCATTGTAAATGCGGGTGATGGAACGCACGAACATCCAACCCAAGGATTGTTGGATGCGTATTCCATTCGCGAAAAATATGGTGAGGTAGCTGGCAAAAAAGTCGTGATCGTAGGTGATATTCTTCATTCGCGGGTGGCGTTGTCAAACATTTTCGCCCTTCAGAAACTTGGAGCAGAGGTTAGGGTCTGTGGTCCTGCCACGCTTATCCCAAAGCACGTGGAGTCTTTAGGTGTGAAATACGAACCGAACCTTATAAAGGCTTTGGAATGGTGTGATGTCGCCAATATGTTGAGAATTCAGTTGGAACGTCAGGATGTTCAGTATTTCCCAACGTTGAGGGAATATTCGCTTCAATATGGATTGAACAAGCAATTATTGGATACCTTAAGTAAAAAGATTACGATTATGCATCCTGGCCCTATAAACCGTGGGGTTGAAATAACTTCCGATGTGGCTGATAGCGAACAGGCCATTATTTTGCCTCAAGTTGAAAATGGGGTTGCAGTGAGAATGGCAGTTATATACTTGCTGGCTGGAAAAATTGAATAGAAACGTTTTTTAGCATATTGAAATAGATCGTAACTTACCGCCTCAATATTTTGATAAATTTGCAGCAAAGCATACCATGAATTTCGAAATAGAAAAGAAAGACAACTACGCTGTAGTAAAAGTGAAGGCTGAGAAATTGGATAGTCAGATTTCACCTTCGTTGAAGTCAGAACTGGTGGTTCTGAACGCAGATGAATTCAAGAACATCATAATAGACCTTTCTGATACGCGATATTGCGATAGCTCTGGTCTTAGTGCCATCTTGGTTGCAAATAGATTGTGCAAGAATTCAAACGGTTCTTTTGTCCTTTGTGGACTTCAGCGATCTGTTTCTAAACTTATTTCTATATCTCAATTGGATACCATTTTGAATATAACACCAACGCTTGAGGAGGCAGTGGATCTCTTGGCTTTGGAATCAATTGAAAAAGACCTTAATGACGAATAATTTAAATCTAAACTCTAAACAATAATTCAAACAAAATCATGAAAAAAGTTCTACTTACATTTATTGCTGGTGCACTTTCAATCAGCTTTGCTGGTGCACAATGTACTCCAGATCCAGCCTTGGCTGGCGAATCATTTGGTCTGTTTCCAGATAGCTTGGCTACTGTTTACACTTTTCCAGGTGCTGGTGATCAAGTTCGCGTTGTTGATTTGGTTACTTTTGCTGATACCTCATTGCCAAATCCAATTAACCCAGCAGGTGGAGATATCGTTATCTACATCGATGCTTTCAAAATTGTTGATGTAAGAAACGTTCCTGCAGGAATGACTTACGGAACAAACATTCCTACGAATGACCCATCTGTCAATGCAACAACATCTCCTTGGGGAATTTGGTACAATGGAGGAACTGTTCCAAATCAAACACTTACTCAAGGTTGTGTTTATATTAACGGTACTGAAGGACAATGGAGTGCTCTTGCTGCAACTGAAACTTACGGTGCAGGTTCTATGCAAGGTGCTGTTCAATTGGAAATTGATGTTGATGCAAGAATTGCAGCATCTAATCCTGACATCAGCGCAATCATCGCAAACGGAGCTTGGTTAAGTTCAGTACCTGCTTCTTTTGGTGGTGGTGTTATTACTGTTGATTCTTACTGGTTGGTAGCTAAGGAAAGCGGTGTTGGCATTGCTGAAGTTGACGAAAGCAAATTCATGCTTGTTAACAGCTACATTGACAATGCAACTGGAATCACAAACATCGAGTTCAATGCTCCTTACGACATGAAAGGACTTGAGTTCAACGTTTACAGCGTTCTTGGAAGCAAAGTTCAAAATGTGAAGTTTGACGTTGAAAGAGGAATGAATGCTGTTAAATTCAACGGAACTCGTCATGCTGCTGGTCTTTACATCTACACTATTTCTGATGGAAACAGCATGCTTACAAGCAAAATGTACACTAACTAAGAATTAGTTGGTTTTATGAGAAGCCTCGCATCATTGATGCGGGGCTTTTTTATGCCATATACCCTCAATCGGGTATTGCTGCTGGGCAATTGGTAGGATAGATTTGCGTCACTATTTAAAATCAATCTAAATAATAAAAGCCTATTGCAAATCCTTACAAAATCATACCTCGCTGTCTCTTCAATACTCGTTTTCATTCTCATCATCACAGCTTCATGTAATCAAAATGAAGAAGGTGAATTAGAAGTTCCATTGACTTACTCCTTTGCGAGAAACGGAGTGTCTACGGTTGATTATTCAGGACAGACAGAGCGTTTGGACATGTTGACCATACTGGGTAATTACCTTAAAACTGCTAATACGGTTGGTGCGGCTCCATTGGACGCTGATGTGCTGAAAGCCATGTTCCGTAATCAGAACGATCCGTTTTCAGGTCAATCATTTGAGAAAGATCTGGTGTCGAAATGTTTTGGGCCTGACACAAGCTTTTTTCTTCAATTATTTGATGATGTAGCATTAGCAAGTCAATCTAGTACAACCGCATCAAACGGAGTGGCTGGAGTCTTGGTTGATGGAAGTAGTGATCCAAACAGTGGATATCGTGTGAATGAAAACGGAATAGAGTACAGGCAAGTGATCATCAAAGGGTTGATGGGAGCTGTTTTCTATTATCAGGCCATGGAAATTTATTTGTCGGAAGATCGAATGGGAATTGATGGAAATCTGGATTTTGAGACTGGAGAGAATTTTACATCAATGGAGCATTATTTTGATGAAGCCTTCGGTTATTTCGGAATTCCAACCGATTACCCTAATCCCGTGACGTTGGAAGATGCCAGATTTTGGGGTGAATACTGTAACACACGTGATGAAGGTCTTTATCCAGGAATTAATAATATAATCTCTACCGCTTTCCGAACCGGAAGGGCGGCTATTTCTGCGAAAGATTATGCGGCTCGTGATGAGGCCATTCAAACCCTGATGCAAAAATGGTCGGTTGTGATTGCCGCATCAGCAGTTGGCTATTTGAATGAAGGCTTGTCTACTTCCGGTACGCCTGTATACAAACGCCACCACGAAATGAGTGAAGCAATAGGTTTTATGCTTGCGCTTAAGTATCATTTCAATGGGGGAAACTCAAAATATCCACCACATTACACATATTCGCACATTGAAGATGCATTGGCAATTGTTGGCTTGGAATCCAATTTGTACGAGCTATCCGATGCACAGATTCAAATGGCCATTGACCACATAAAGATGGCATTCCCAACTGGAGAGATCAAATAATATGAAACGAATATTTATTGTGCTAAGCACTTTCCTTATCATTTCTACAGGCTGTAATCAGAAAGATGATCTGATTAATTGCGATTTTGATCAAGAAGCCATGTTGACCAATTATGCGGACAACATCATCATTCCGCGCTTTGAGAATCTTAATCTTGGGCTTGCTTTTCTGCATTCCTCTGTGCTCGCTTTTAAAGCAAATCCGACCGCTGGATTATTGGTTGAAATCCGAGTATCATTCGGAGCGGCTTATTTAGCATATCAGGATTGTAGCCCATTTGGATTTGGACCTGCCTTGATAAATGGGGTCTCGTTCCGAGAGCGGTTCAATACGTTCCCAACGAATGTTGCCGCAATTGAAGCAAATATCAGCAGCGGATCTACGGTTTTAGCGGGTTCAAAATCTGCTGTTGGATTTCCAGCCATTGAATATTTGATCTTCGGGGATGGCACGATGACCGAACAGCAACTTTTGGAAGCTTTCACAACTGGATTGAATGCTGACGCTCGAATGGCTTATCTAGAAGATTTGGCCACTGAAATGAAGAACACGGGCGCAACCATTAGTGAACATTGGGATTCATCGCGATCTGCGTTCATTTCCAACACTGGTGCTGCTGAAGGAAGCTCGATTTCACTGCTGGTCAACGATCTGAACTTTGATTTCGAGACGCTGAAGAACTTTAAGTTCAAGATTCCCTTAGGTAAGTTCAACGGTGGAGCTATTTTGCCAGAAACCGTAGAAGGTTATTATGCTGGTGGATCCATCCAACTGGCACAACGACAATTGCTTGGAATGCGTGAAATGTTTCTAGGAATTGGAAGCAATGGTGCTGATGAACTTGGGTTATATGAGTTCACGGAATGCGTAAAACCTTTAACCAATGATGAGCAACAACAAGGAATTGTTTCGTTGGCTGATGAGATCAAAGATCAATTCTTTTCTATTGGAGATGCAATGGATTTAGTTCCAGATCCAATGTCTGAAACGCTTGTTTCTGATAAACCGATTGTAGATGCTGTTTATTTACAACTACAGATGATGACTCCCTTGATCAAAAATGAAATGACATCTGCGATGGGAGTTCAGATCAATTATCAAGACAATGACGGGGATTGATGTCCTCCATCTTTAAGCATACACAACAGCTATTGAACCGTGAAGTGAGCATTGCGCCACTTGTCACGGTTCGCTTGCTTTTTGGGTTGATGATGTTCTTCGGAACTGTCAGATTCATCAGCAAAGATTGGGTCGATCAACTGTATGTTCAGCCACATTATTTCTTCCATTATTACGGATTTGATTGGGTCAAGCCGCTTCCCGAAAACGGGATGTATTTCGTGTTCGGCTCAATGGCAATCCTCGCCCTTTTTGTGGCAGCGGGTTTTCTTTATCGCATCAGTTCGCTGCTTTTCTTTATGCTATTCACTTACGCGGAATTGATCGATGTGACCAATTACCTGAATCACTACTATTTCATCAGCATATTCTCTTTTCTGATGGCATTGGTTCCTGCCCATCGCAGGTTTTCGGTAGATGGGTATCTGTGGCCAAAGATCAAGCGAGAAAGCATTCCGTTTTGGGTGATCGGTGCATTACGGTTTCAACTCGGAATCGTTTACTTTTTTGCAGGCGTTGCCAAACTGAATTTCGATTGGCTGTTCCGTGCCGAACCGCTTAGAACATGGTTTTTACCATTTACACAGTTACCGATTTTTGGTAAAATGTTCGGATACAGATTTACTGCGTTCATTTTTAGTTGGGCTGGGGCGTTGTATGACCTATCCGTTCCGTTTTTACTTTCTATGCGCAAGACTTTGCCATTTGCTTACGCAGCCGTGATTGGATTTCACATTATCACGTGGCTCATGTTTCCTATCGGCATGTTTCCGTGGGTGATGATCGTGTTGACGTGGGTTTTCTTCCCGATTCCATTCCACGAAAAACTGATTACAAAACTGGAGTCGTTTTTTCCGAAGGGAGGCGTTCAGACAGCAGCATGGAAACCCAGACTTGTCCAGCCGCTTGTTGTGTTTCTGGTTGTGCATTTCACCATTCAACTACTCGTGCCATTTCGTTATTTGCTTTATCCCGGTGAACTGTTTTGGACGGAACAGGGATTTCGATTTTCGTGGCGCGTTATGCTGATGGAAAAGTCTGGAAGTGCGCAGTTCTACGTTTCTGAACCTAAAACTGGTAGAACTTGGGACATCTACAATCCGCATTACCTTACACCGGTTCAGGAAAAGCAGATGAGCACACAGCCAGATCTCATCTTACAATATGCTCAGATTCTGGAAAGTGAGTTTCAATCCATTGGAGTAGTAGATCCTGTGGTAACGGCTGATATTTTTGTGAGCGTGAATGGGAAGCGGAGTAAGCGATACATCAGCAATAAAATTGACCTAACTAAACTGAAGGATGGTTGGGCGCACAAAACCTGGATTTTAGACAATGAATCAGATTAGTCGATTATCCATTATCCTTATACTGCTGCTGGTCAGTCATTTTGTGTACGCCCAGATTACTATAAAAGGGACCGTTACCGATGATAACGGTGAACCGATGTTCGGAGTGATTGTGCATGTTGATGGAATCACGGAAAGTTTTACGACCGATGATCAAGGTTCGTATAAGATCGTTGGCCTGAAACCAGGATCTAAGAATTTCACTTTTTTCCAGCCTGGTTACAAAAAAGTTGAGCGGACCATTGATCCAAAGAGTGGCACACATCGATTGGATGTACAACTTGCTCCACTATCGAAAGACCTCGAAGGCGTGGTTATTTCAGGTAAGAAGGAGGATTTAGAAGTGATGACCACGCTTCGACCTGTGGAAGGAACGGCCATTTATGCAGGAAAGAAAACCGAAGTGATTCAGATGAATAACATCACTGCAAACCTTTCCTCCAATCGGGCACGACAGATATTTGCACAAGTAGCAGGATTGAATATATGGGAATCTGATTGTGCAGGAATTCAAATTGGAGTAGGAGGTAGGGGACTCAGTCCGAGCAGGAACGAGAATTTCAACACACGGCAGAACGGGTACGACATTGCTGCAGATGCACTCGGCTATCCCGAAAGCTATTATTCGCCTCCGATGCAATCGATAGAACGCGTGGAAGTAGTGAGAGGCGCGGCATCGTTGCAATACGGGCCGCAGTTCGGTGGTATGATCAACTTCGTAATGAAGGAAGGCACGAAGGATCGGAAATTTGAATCAGAAAGTATTCAATCCATCGGATCGTATGGATTTTTCAATTCTTACAATGCTGTTGGCGGAACCATTGGCAGGTTCAATTACTACTCTTTCTTTCAATATAAATTAGGGAAATGCTGGCGTTGTAATTCCGATTTCGACAATTACACGGCTTATGCAGGTTTGCGCTATACATCTAAGAATGGCACGTCTGTAAAGATGGAATACACTCGAATGTGGTATCTGGTGCAACAGGCTGGAGGTTTGACTGATGCTCAATTCAATCAGGATCCGCAGGCCGCTTACCGAGACCGAAATTGGTTCCGCGTGAAATGGAACGTAATGGCGCTTTCGCTGCAACACGAATTTTCCTCAACCGCAAAATTGGATGTACGCTTGTTTGGCTTGATCGCTTCGCGCGAAGCTTTGGGTTTTCAAGGAACTCCAAATCAAAGTGATCCGATCAATAATCCCGGATCTTCCGCCATTCAGAAATTCAGGAATCTGATCTTAGGAAACTTCAACAACATAGGAGGCGAGTTCCGATTTCTTAAACGCTATCAGATAAAAGAACAGCCACAGATTTTTCTAACTGGCGTCCGATTGTATAAAGGATTCACGCAAAGTAAACAGGGAGCTGCAGATTCTACTGATGGGCACATTTTTGAATTCGTAGATGTTGTTGCAAACGGATCATCGTCAAGTTATCCGAGTGGAAATGTGGCGTGGTTTGCTGAGAATATCTTCAACCTTCATAAAAAGTTGAGTATCACACCTGGGGTTCGCATTGAGTTCATTGATACAAAGGCCACTGGTGAGTCGCGTACTGTTTACCGCGATCAGGCTGATAACGTGATTCTAGATAGTCTGCGAACAGGCGATACAAGACGACAACGATGGTTCCCGTTGTTTGGCGTTGGTCTGAGTTACAAACCTCTCAAAGGAATGGAGCTTTATTCCAACTTTTCGCAGAACTATAAGCCGATCAACTTCAACGATCTGTGGGTCTCCAATCCAAGTTATCGGATTGATCCTAATATGAAGGACGAAACAGGATTCAATGCCGATCTCGGTTTGCGAGGCAGAATAAAGAACGCGTTCCAGTTTGATGTAACAGGTTTCCTTATGATGTATAACGACCGCATCGGTTACATACAACAGGTTGATCCAGAATTGTTCAGCGTTTACAGGCTTCGCACAAATGTCTCGAATGCCCGAACGGTTGGCATAGAAAGCTATTTGAGATGGAACGCTGTGGAAACCTTCTTGCACAATTCAGATTGGAAGTTGGGAATCTTCTCAAACGTAACTTGGCTTGACGCCAGATATGTTTCGTCAGACGAATCTGCGTTTAGAAACAATCGGGTAGAACTGACGCCTTCGTTCCTTGTTCGTGCTGGATTAGATCTTGGATGGAAAGATATTAAGCTCTCTTATCTGTATTCTTATACAGCCAAGCAATTTACAGATGCAACCAATTCTGTTCAGACAAGCAACGCTGTAAATGGTGTCGTGCCGTCTTATTATGTAATGGACATCAACATGACTTACAAAATCTGGAAGTTCAATTTTGGGGCAGGAGTAGAGAACCTTACGAATAATATGTACTTCACGAGGCGTGCAACCGGATATCCTGGCCCAGGCATCATTCCTTCATCAGGAAGAACCTTTTACCTGACCGTTGGAATAAAGGTGTAATTCGTAATAGTTTTTGTAACCAATTGTGCCCGAATTAAGTAAGAAGGCATCAGATAGAATGGGAACCAGTCAAGAGCACATTTCGTTATTTGTCGATAAACCCTCTGAAAATGAGGGTTTAAGGCTCGTTCGAGACGTTGTCTGTTCCTGCTAATTTTTGTTACTTGCGAACCATAATAACCAGACATAGGTCATGACAAAAAGTAAATATTCAAACAAGTGGATCGGATACAGTGGCGCACTTGCGCTTGCTGCCATTTTTATGGTCGGCTGTGTATCTGACGTAAAGAAAGACGATGGAGGAGAGGGCGTTGCTGAAGTGGATTCTTCGGCTACTAAGTTGATGACCATTGGAGGAAGTATGTTCAGTATTCCTTCTCCAATTCAAACAGCCATGCTGATTGAAAAGTCAGGTTCAGATTACAATAAAGGTTTTTTGAATGATGCCAAAAAAGTGACCACTTACGCTACCAACTACCAAAAAGCGCTCAACTTGGGTGTTTACGGAGCTGATGTTGGTTACGTTACCATTTACGATCAAAGTCAGGATGCCATCAAATATCTTGGAGTCATCAACAAATTGTCTGATGAGCTTGGTATTACTGGTGCATTTGATGAGAACACCATCAAACGATTTGAGAACAACTTCGGAAAGCGAGATTCCATGCTGAACTTAGTAGCAGTTGCTTATCGTAATTCAGATGCTTTCTTGAAAGATAACGACCGAATGAATGTTGGAGCCTTGGTTCTTGCAGGAGGTTGGATTGAGACTCTTTACTTCTCTACTCAAATTGCAGTTAAGGATAAGAACAAAGATGTGATCAATAGAATTGGCGAGCAGAAGTACACGCTGAACAACATCGTTAAAATGTTGACTCCTTATTACAATCAACCAGAGTATGACGTGTTGGTTGATGACCTGATTGAGTTGGCTTACGATTTCGATGCGATTGATATTCAATACTCCTATGAAAAACCAGTAGTTGATATTGCCAATAAAACTACCAAGATCAACAGTAAGACCACGGTGGTGATCACTCCTGAGCATCTTCAGGGAATTGCCGATAGAGTAAAAATGATCAGAAACAAAATAGTAGGCCAATAATGAGAACGATGACACTAAGAACACTTATGGCCACCCTTATTGTGGGATTGGCGTACGTTGGAAACGTTTCCGCGCAATGTGATTCCATTGCAAAAATCTGCGCTGACAACATTACTGGAGATTACATTTCTGATGGGCAGTCTTATCGGGCCCTGTTAAATGGAGATCAAGTTGCTGAATTCCGTGCTACTTTCTACGGAGGAAGCACTTACAGAATTGCAGGTTGTAGCGGGTTTACAGATGGAAATCTCATTTTCGAGATCTATGATGAAGACCACAATCAACTTTTCGCAAGCAGCGAATACAAGAACACGCCTTACTGGGATTTTCAGTTTGGTTCTACCGTTGATTGTACGATAGAGGCGAAATTGAATACGGTTAATGTGAAATCCGGTTGTGCCACAATGGTCATCGGCTTCAAATAGCACCTAATCTTATTACGCGATTCGCGTAACCAAAGGCATCCTTACCCCGTTGTAAGGATGCCTTTCTTTTTTAGCGCCTATGAGTGAACGTATACTAAAAGCCTTAATGCAGCTCTTTGCCTTGGTAGCCAAGGACGAGAGCTTTTCCGATTCAGGAAGGAAGGTCGTTAGGGTTTTTTTAGAACAGCAGCTTAATAAAGAGCTTGTTCTTCAGTATCTCAATACGTTTGACGATTTCTTTAAGGAATATCATGGCGATACAGATGAGCTTGACGAAAAGAAGAAGAAGCGAATCTCCAGAAGTTCGGTTAAGATCCTTAAGATCTGCATGGCCATTAATTCTGAGCTTACGCAGAAGCAAAAGATCATTGTGCTTTTCAGGTTGCTTGAGTTTGTCAATTCTGACGGATCAATAGACGGACAAGAGCTTGATTTCGTCAACACTGTTTCTGATTCATTTAACATTGATGAACAGGAATTCTTACGCTGTCTTCGTTTCGTTAAGGCTACGCCAGGCGACCAACACGATTCGGATACGATTCTAGTGGTTAGCAATCAGAAGAATCAAGCATTCGAGCGCGCGCATCACATTTATTCCGAATCACTGCATGGGGAAATTCGTGTGCTTCATGTTCAAAGTGTAAGTCTTTATGTATTCAGGTATTTCGGCACGGAAACCCTGTTTATCAATGGGCAGCCGGTACGTTCCGGAACGGTAAATATTCTGTCTCAAGGATCATCCATCAGAACTTCTGGTCTTGCGCCTATTTATTACAGCGATATCGTTGGCCGATTTATGCGCGCCACGGTCGATCAGGCGTTGGTGTTTGAAGCAGATAAGATTGAATTCACTTTTCCTGGTGGAAAAACGGGCTTACATCGACTTGAGCATAGGGAAGGTTCTGGACAGTTACTTGGTATTATGGGAGCCAGCGGTGCTGGAAAATCCACTTTGCTCAATATTCTTAATGGCACAACAGCTCCAACAAAAGGAGCCGTTAAGATCAATGGCGTTGATATTTACAAAGAGCCCGAAAGGGTAAAAGGACTTATCGGATACATTTCTCAGGATGATCTTCTTATTGAAGACCTGACCGTGTTCGAGAATCTATATTACAACGCGAAGTTATGCTTTGATGGATTCACGGAGTATCGTCTTACCAAAATGGTGATGGCAACGCTTAAGAATCTAGGATTGCATGAGATAAAGGACCTGAAAGTTGGAAGTCCGCTCAATAAGAAGATCAGCGGTGGGCAGCGCAAGCGACTGAATATTGCTTTGGAATTGATTCGAGAGCCATCCATCCTATTCGTAGATGAACCAACATCAGGTCTGTCATCGCGCGATAGCGAGAACATTATGGACCTCCTGAAAGAACTGGCTTTGAAAGGAAAGCTGGTATACGTGGTGATCCATCAGCCATCGTCAGACATTTATAAAATGTTTGATAAGCTGATGATCTTGGATACGGGCGGATATCCTGTTTATTACGGAAACCCGATAGATGCCATCAGTTACTTTAAAGCGCAGATAAATGATGTGACCAGTAATGACGTTGAATGTCATAATTGCGGTAATGTGAATCCGGAGCAGGTGTTCAACATCATTGAGGGAAAGGTATTGGATGAATACGGGCAGCTTACTCAATTGAGACGAGTGAAACCGGTAGATTGGAATGAGAAATTTCTGAATTCCGGTAAAATGGAAGCGGAATTGGCGGATAAAAGCAGTCATCCGGGAACGCTTCCGAAAGCTGCAACCATTCCGTCAAAATTCACCCAGTTCGTGGTTTTTATTACGCGTGATGTTAGGTCGAAATTGGCCGATACGCAGTATATGTTGATCAATTTCCTTGAGACACCTGTGCTTGCAGTCATTCTTGCATTTCTCGTCAGGTATTTTGCCAATGATGAAGTAGGATATCTGTTCCGAGAGAACGACAACATCCCTGCATACATGTTCATGTGTGTGGTTGTGGCCTTATTTTTTGGTCTTACCGTTAGTGCTGAAGAGATCATTAAAGACAGGAAAATCCTTAAACGGGAGAAGTTCTTGAACTTAAGTAGATCCAGTTATCTGGTATCTAAGATCATGATCATGTTCTTCATTTCATTTGCTCAAACCCTTTCGTTTATACTTATTGGGAATGCGATCCTTGAAATTCAGGGCATGAACATGGCTTATTTTCTCGTCTTGTTCTCTACGGCTTGCTTTGCCAACATGTTGGGCCTTAATATTTCAGCCAGTTTCCGAAATGCAGTCACCATCTACATTCTCATTCCATTCCTCATCATTCCACAATTACTATTAAGCGGTGTTATTGTGGAATTTGACAAATTGAACCCTGGATTTTCTTCCAATGAATATGTGCCGATAACGGGAGAGATCATGGCTTCAAAATGGGCTTACGAAGCACTGGCAGTCCATCAGTTTAAAACGAATAAATACCAGAATGATCTGTTTGAATTCGATAAGACGATCAGCGAAGCGACATTCCGAAAGGATTATTGGATTCCTGAACTGAAGAAGAAGGTGATTTCGCTTGATGCTGAATCAATGGATCAGGATAAGCAGATCAGTACGCTTGGTCTTATCCGTTCTGAATTGATCAAAGAGAATAACTTCAATCAGGATCTTCAATTCGCAAAGGTTGATGAACTAACTCCTGACAAGCTTTCGGCTGAATTGCAAACGGAACTAAGAGAGTACTTAGATCGACTTGCAAAGCATTACGTGAAAAAGCGCAATACGGTTGATGCTGAAAAAGATGGGTTGATTGCTACCAAGATCAAAACTCCAGAAGAACGCGAAGCATTTAATCTTCTAAGAGACGATAATTACAATGAGAGTTTAGGTGATCTTGTGCTTAATAGTTCCGATTTCTATCGGATCATAGAGCGCGATGGCAAGTTTATCCAGCGCTTACATCCTATCTATCAGGATCCTGTTGGAAGTAACCTACTTCGATCTCATTTTTTTGCTCCTAGAAAAATGCTTTTCGGCCATTACATTGATACGTATTGGGCCAACGTGCTGGTGATCTGGTTGATGTCCATTTTCCTGATGGTCACGCTCTATTTCGATGCGCTTTCTAAGCTGCTCAATTTCATTGGCGGACTGGGCGAGAGGATTTCGGACCTACGCGAAAGGAAACGGAAGTAGCTACGTTGACCTTCTAAAAACATCAGTTGTCGGGCTAAACAAGGCAACTATTGTTAACTATGTTTCCAAATCTTGGATTTCGGCCATAAGTGCTTGAAAAAGCGCTGCATGCATACTAATTTCGGAGAGTAGCTTTTAAGTTACACTCAACCCCTAATTATACACGAATGAATTTCCGCTTATTGGCTCTTTTGTTGAGCCTTTTGTTCACCTGTCAGCTCAGCTCTCAGGCACAGATCAATGTTGCTAATGTTGAAATTGTCAGAGACAATTTTGGAGTTCCACATATTTTCGGGAAGACCGATGCAGATGTTGCTTACGGTTTAGCTTGGGCAACTGCCGAAGATGATTTTGGCACGGTTCAACAATTATTGTTGGCGGCAAACGGCCGACTTGGTGAAGTGACAGGTAAAAATGGCGCCTTGCTTGATTTTATGGGCAAGATAGCGCAAGTAGAAGAGCAGGTCGAAAAACGATTTGACGGTACGTTTTCTGAGCATTATCTGGAATATCTGAATGCATACACCGATGGATTGAATCGTTTTGCAGAATTACATCCAGACGAAATACTGCGGAAAGGCCTTTTTCCCATCACTCCTAAAGACTTGGTCAAGGCAAATACACTCACCTTGGTTTTTCTAACGAGCGTTTATGTTGAGATTCAGCAGATCTTCACGCGTTCCATCGTGCTTTACGAACGAACTATAAAGTATGATGGAAACCTTCCCGATGGTTCGAATGCCTTTGCAATCAATGGAAACAAAACCGCTAACGGACACACCTATCTTGCCATCAATTCCCATCAGCCTTTGGAAGGGCTTTTTTCTTGGTATGAAGCGCATTTGGTAAGCGATGAGGGAATGAACATTTTGGGAGGAACATTTCCAGGAGGAGTCAATATTTTTCATGGTGTAAATGAACATTTGGGATGGGCAGCAACGCTCAATCATCCCGATCTGTGCGATGTCTATAAATTGGAAATGAATCCGAAATCAAAATTGCAATACAAGTTTGATGACGGTTACGAAAATTTGGAGACGTTCAAAGCCAAAGTGAAGGTAAAACTTGGGCCACTTCGCGTTCCTGTTACCCGTAAATTCTACCGAAGCAAGCACGGAGTTGTCATCAGAAATAAAGATGGTTTCTATGCGCTCAGATTCCCAGCCAATATGGATCTGGCAGGGACAGAACAGCTGTATTGGATGAACAAGGCCGACAACTTCGATGAGTTCAATAGAGCCTTGGCATTGGGGCATTTTCCCGGAACAAACAACATTTACGCAGATGGTGAAGGCAATATCCAATATGCGAGTCTTGGTATGTTCGCGTACAAAGACTCCACTTACGATTGGCTTTCTGTATTGCCCGGAAATACTTCCAAAACACTTTGGGAAGAGAAGTTCCATCCTGTTTCAGACCTTCCTCGTTACGTAAATCCTACATCGGGATATCTGTTCAATACCAACGGAACGCCATTTGTGGCCACTGCGGATGAGGAGAATCTGAAATCATCCGATTTTAACAAAACCTTCGGGTATCAAGATGAGAGCAAGATCAACAATCGCACGATCAGATCTAAAGAAATACTGAGTGGCTTTGACAAGATGACTTGGGAAGATTTCAGAACACTCAAGTACGATCAAACTTTCAATGATGAATGGGCGACCTTCAATATCAACAACATGAGGACGATTGAACAATTGGATCCCGCCAAATATCCTGATCTGAAAGAAGCGATTGAGGTTGTTAACGCTTGGGACCATACTGCCAATGTGGAAGACACAGAAGCAGCTTTGTTGATTCTTGCTTTCAATAATTTGGCTGCCATCATCATGTCAAACGGAATGCAATACGCATCCAATACGATTCCTGAAGAAAAGTTTGTGGAAGCTTTGCTTGATGCCAAGAAACACATGTTGAAGCATTTTGGTGCTTTGCGCGTACCATTAGGAGACGTTCAAAAACACGTAAGAGGCGATAAAGTGATCGGAGTGGGTGGAGCCCCTGACGTGATTGCGGCCAACTTCTGCAAACCTTACAAGAAGGGAATGATGAAGACCTTTGTGGGCGATTCGTACATCATTCTGGTTGATTTTGATGAAAATGGAAAACCAACCATTGGAAGTATCAATGCATTTGGTGCAAGCAACAGACCAGAAAGCGCGCATTACAACGATCAGATGGAACTCTGGGCTGCTCAGAAAACCAAACCTATGACCTTGGACAAACAAGAGGTTTACGAAAAAGCAGAGCGCGTTTACCATCCTGAATGATCTTTCATTTTGGTCTGAGTTCAAGTAGCAGGTAGTTGCTTGCAAATGTTTTAGTCGAAATGGTCAAGCCGTGAGAGGTGGAATCTCTCTACTTTTACATTGATAAAAATCTTGGATCATGAAAGTCATTAAGTCCTTATTACTGCTTACGCTCCTAGGTGTTTTCAGCCTTCAATTGTCGGCACAGAACCAGCTAGAAGATGTGGTTTATTTGAACAACGGTAGCATCTATCGCGGTGTGATCATTGAAGAAGTTCCGAACGAGAGCCTCAAGATCCGGATCATGGGAGGAAGCGTAGTTGCCATTGCTATGGGTGATATAACGAAGAAGACCAAAGAGCCTTTTTATACGGAAGAATCACCAGCGCCCGAAACTGTTTCTCCTGTGCGAAATGAACCAAGGCCAGAGCGTGTAAAAACACCATTCGAACCAAGAAAGAAAGGCTACTTTTTCCAAGGGCAATTGATGCTCGAAATTCCACAGGCAGGGGTTAGAGTAGTGAACGGTTACAAATTCGGACGCTTCGGACATGTGGGTATTGGTGTTGGATTGGACCTCGTGGGAGGTTCCGTATTCAATGGTCCGGTCAATGATCTGGATGTGACTGATCTGGCTGGTGTTTATCTGCCTTTGTACCTCTACTATGCTGGAGACATCCTGCAAAGTCGTATCACACCATTCTATGCCATTGAGGCTGGCTATACGCACCCACTCAATTCTGGAAGTTTTGGTGGCGGCAGATTTGTAGACGATGGCTTTGGAGGAAGCAGTATTACGCTTGATAGAGGTATTGCCATGGGTTCTGTGGGAGTAGGAGTTCGGTTCAATACGGCCCGAAGAGTCAATTTTAGCCTCTTGCTGAACGTAGAGATCAAAAGCGTGCAGTATTCTGAGGAATATTACATCTACGATGATTTTAGTGGCGTGTATGATAGCTATGGAGTTCAGAATCAGAATGCCACGCTTATCATTGGCGGACTTCGATTTGGCATCGGATTCTAACGGGCCCACGTAAAAACCAGATTAAGTTATTTCCCAAAAACCACTGTGTGAATCAGAAGATACTATTTGTAACTCCTCCGTTCACACAGCTGAATACGCCCTATCCGGCCACTGCGTATCTTAAAGGCTTTCTGAACACCCAAGGAATTCCTTCTGAACAGATGGATCTTGGCATCGAAACCATTCTTCAGTTGTTTTCAAAACAAGGATTGGAGCAGTTGTTTGACGCTGCTACAGAAAAGATACGATTGGCCACTCCGAATGCCGAGCGCATCTATGATCTGCGAGAGAGTTACATCCATACCATTGATCCCGTCATTCAGTTTTTGCAGGATCAAGATCCAACCTTGGCCCATTTTATCTGCGGAAGGAACTTTTTGCCGGAAGCATCGAAGTTTGAACAACTCGAAGACCTTGAATGGGCCTTTGGCTCCATGGGAATCCGCGATCAGGCTCGACACATTGCTTCCTTGTATCTCGAAGATCTGGGTGATTTTATAGTTGAATTGATCGACCCTCATTTTGGCTTCAGTCGCTATGCCGAACGCTTGGGCATTTCGGCCAATTCCTTTGATGAATTGTATGCCGAATTGAAGGCACCAACGAGTTACATCAGCGAGGTGATGTTATCGGTATTCGAGCAACGGATTTCGGCACTCAAGCCAACGCTGGTTTGCATATCGGTGCCCTTTCCTGGCAATCTATTTGCCGCCTTCAAATGCGGACAATGGTTGAAACAAACGCACCCTGAAATTAAGATCGCGATGGGGGGCGGTTACCCGAATACGGAGCTGCGTTCGCTGAGCGATGCCCGCGTATTTGAGTTTGTCGATTTTATCAGTTTGGATGATGGCGAAGCACCGATGTTAGCGCTTCTCGATCACTTGGATGGAAAGACGGAGCTTCCAATGCTCAAACGAACCTTTGCGTTGATAGACGGAAAGGTGAGCTATTGCAACGGCAGCCTCAGTAAAGACATTCGGCAGGAAAAAGTAGGGACGCCTGACTATGCAGGCCTTCCGTTAAAGAAGTATCTATCAGTCATTCAGCTTACCAACCCCATGCACCGCCTTTGGAGTGATGGTCGTTGGAACAAGCTTACCATGGCGCACGGTTGCTATTGGGGCAAATGCACCTTTTGCGATATATCGCTCGATTACATCAAAAACTACGAAGCTTCTTCTGCATCACTTATTGTTGATCGGATGGAAATTTTGGTGCAACAAACGGGCGAACGGGGCTTCCATTTTGTGGATGAAGCCGCTCCGCCTGCATTGATGAAAGCGGTGGCCTTGGAAATACTGCGTAGAAGGTTGGTGGTGAGTTGGTGGGCCAATATCCGATTCGAGAAAAGCTTTCACTACGACCTCTGCCGACTGCTTGCCGCATCTGGCTGTATTGCTGTTTCGGGTGGTTTAGAAGTAGCTTCTGATAGACTGCTGAAACTGATTTCTAAAGGCGTATCGGTGCAACAGGTGGCGGTTGTGAATGAGAATTTCAATAGAGCCGGCATTATGGTGCATGCTTATCTGATGTATGGATTCCCTACTCAGACGGAGCAGGAAACCATCGACTCCTTGGAAGTTGTGCGGCAGTTGTTCGAAATGAATGTGCTGCAATCTGCCTTTTGGCATCGCTTTGCCATGACGGCCCACAGCCCTGTGGGCATGTTCCCTGCGCAATTCAAGGTGAAGACAGTGACGGAAGGAGTAGGCACCTTTGCAAATAACGACCTCGTGCACGAAGACCCGACAGGAGCCGATCACGACATGTTCAGCGAAGGTCTCAAGCGCTCACTTTACAATTACATGCACGGAATTGGCTTCGATCTTCCGCTTCAGAATTGGTTCGACCACGAGGTACCGTCAACCAACTTGCCGCCCGATCTGATAGAAAGCTATTTGGCCGATCTGCCTTATCGCGAGATGAAGGACAGCCACTTACTCGTTTGGATCGGTGGGCCAGTGATGTTTGATGCACAGTTTTCGCTACTTACCATTATTGGCAAGCAAGAAGGTGTGCAGATGGAATGCAGCCCCGAGGAAGGGGAGTGGTTGGCTGAAAAGCTCAACCTGATGGCACCAACCAATGCGAAGCCTATCACTTATCAATTGCTACAGGAAGCGTACGCAAACAGCGGCCTTCACGATTTTACCGCCTTCTGGTATGATGGACTAATGGAAGAACTGAGAGAAATAGGTCTGTTGATCTTGTAGAGATTGCTTCGTTGGCCTTATTCAAAGAAAAAGGGCCCCTCAGCTTTCGCCAAAGGACCCCATCCACCTACATAAGATAAAGCTTAGTGCTTTATCAAGCGTTTAGATTCTACTGTTCCATCTTTAGCTATTACTCGCACGAAGTAAACACCTGCCGGCATCATCGATACGTTCAATTCGGTAGCGTTTATACCAAGTACTGGGGTTGATTTCAGCAGCCTTCCAGAAATGTCGAGCAATTCAATTTGAGATAGGTCTGTGCCATTTACGGTAACCACCGTTGAAGCTGGATTCGGATAAATGGTCATGGTTTGTTGTTTTTCGGTTTCGTCAATTCCTGTGCAAAGCGATACGTTGACGTTCACAACATCTGTGTATTGGTTATCGAATTCGTCATAGGCCTCAACCATTATCTGATGATCCCCTGTTCCCAATTCGGTAGCATCGATAGTGAATGATGGCAGGTTGCTGTTGTTATGGGTCCATAGGTAGCTGCAAAGACCACTTGCAGCGCTTACTGTTTGGGTTTCCCCAGTACACATAACGAGGTTGTCTTCCGATACCAGATCAATATTATCACGCATCATATCTGAACGCAATTCGCAGATGCTCAAGGCACGGTCCCAAACCTTTAGGTCATCCATAACACCACTGAAATATTCACCTGAAGTACCTAAGGCACCGATTGTCCAAGGGGCAGTGGTAAATGTTGGGCCAGTTGCAGGCGTAGTGCTCTGGAGTTTATTTCCGTTGTGGTAGATGGCCATTTCGGTACCATCCCAGGTACAAGCAATGTGATGCCAATCTGTTCCGATGATGGTAGCCGTAGGCGCTATGCACCAGACGTATGAGCCAATGTAATAGTGGGCAGTCAGCTTATTGGCCTGAACGCGAAGCACGATATCTCGACCAGTTTGAGTCTTCGAAACAATGGTATGGATTCCTGCACCGTTATCCACTTTGATCCATGCAGAAATGGTGAATGCACTGGCTAGAGCTGCGTACTCAGTAATGTATGGTACCACCGTTTTGCTGCTTATACCATTGAAACGGGAAGCTTTGCTGGTCTGACCCCAACGATCGGTTGCTGCAGTTACACCGTTTGCAGTCCCGCTATTTGCATTCGGAGAGATATCCAATCCATTATTGTCTAATGGCATTTGTAGAACGATATTCTCATGCATTGGAACAAAAGCCGACATAAGACAGGCAATTTCATCTTCGGGTGTAGTGTAGGCTCTAATTTGAACATCATCTATGTGGCCATTCAATCGTTCAGCACTTCCAGTAGCAAAAGAGCCGATTCTCAAGTTTCCAGCATTCTGAAAATCGGGTCCGCCAGTTAGCACAAGGTCTTTTTTCAATTGACCATTCACATAAATGCGCATCTCGTTACCATCCCATGTGGCGGCCAAATGTTGCCAAGTATTAAGGGATATGACAGATGAATCGCAGGTAACGAAGCTGATACCATTGGAAGAGTTAGTGAAATGAACCTGCGGCTTGCCCGTATCGTCAAATCGGAATACGATGTCGCGATGACTGCCGTTCAATTTGGAGATGACCGTATTGTATTGTTGGAATGCCGTAGGATAGATCCAAGCAGCCATGGTAAAGGAGTTATTCATGATAGAAAAATCCTCTGGATTCGAAATGGAAACATAATGGTTAATTGAACTGAAACTCAATGCTCCTTGTGAACTTTGGTCTTGCCCTGTTGTGTAGCTCGGTCCGCTTACGGTAACCGTATGGAAGTAAAGAGATTCATCGATGGCAGAACCACTGACGATAGGTAGGTTCACCAATTCGTCCAGGTCAATGCACTGTGCTCTGACGCTTGCGGTCCATGCAAGTAGACTCATAATGCCCAAAAGGCTCAGTAAAAAAGGTACATGTTTTTTCATGATGTGTTGTTTTGTGGATTAATATGCCACAAGTGTAGCCATGTGCCATTGGTACATTGGGTCTACTTCAACAACTGTTATGAAAGCTGTAATAAGTGTTTGGAGCTTTGTATGTTGTTCCGAGGAACAAGGATTACGCACTGAGATGCTTCCTTCTTCAGCAAGACAAAACGAAATCTGATTTCAGAATTTACTTTCTGACTTATGACTTGGGTCTTAACAAAATGGGCTTCCTTCCCTTATAGCCGTTTCATCAGTTCGTCCTTCTTTCTTACGGAAATAGGCACCTTATGGGCTTGGCTGAGGTGTACCGTCAGGTTAACCTTATCAATGCGGTGGATGTGTGCCAGATTGATGAGGTGCGAGTGATGGATGCGCGCAAATCCACTAGGGGAGAGCAGCTGCTCATATTCCTTTAGGTTAGTGGAAACAAGAATTGGACGAAGCATTTCCTTTACAAAGAAACGGGTGTATCGGCCATCGGCCTCGCAATGGATGATGTCTGCAATTTTGAGGACGTAGATGCTGTCTAGGTCTTTGAGCACAATGCGGTCTTTTATGCCCGATGCATGTTGAAGCATTACATCTATCGGGTCTCCGCCAAGATTTACCAACTTGGTTTTGGCGCGCTCTATGGCCTCTACCAGATCGTCTGGGTCTACGGGTTTTAGAAGAAAGTCGCAGGCACTCATACGAATGGCTTCAATGGCATAATGCTGATGGGCCGTGACGAAAATGACCTCGAAATTCCGGTTGGGCAGTTGTTTCAGCAGGTCGAAACCCGTTCCATCGCCCATTTCCACATCCAGAAAAAGCAGCTCTGGCTGAAGCGTTTCAATGGCTTTCTTTGCTTCTTCTACACCACTTGCTTCGCCAATGAGCTCCGTTTCTGGAGCATACAATTGCAGCAATGCCCTCAGCGCTTCGCGCACATTCTGTTCATCATCTACTATCAGTGCTTTCATGTCTGTGTAAATGGGATTTTGAAAATTACTTCAGTCCCCGAACCATCTTCATTGGCATCTCTTATCTCTAACGAGTATTTGCCTTTTCCTTGTCGGTTAAGCAATGAGATACGTTCTTCTGTGATGACGGTTGCAAGCGATTTCTTGTCTGCTACTTTAGGGCCTTCTTCAGCTGCACGTTTTCGGCCAATGCCGTTGTCTGAAAGCTTCATTATCAGACGATCACCTTCCAACTCATACTTAAGTGTGATCTTACCGTTATCCATGTTTCGGATACCGTGCTCAATGGCGTTCTCAATAAGTGGCTGCAGAATCATTGGAGGAACCTGAACTTCTTCTGGAATCAGTTGATCATCAATTTCCACATCAAACTCGAAACCGTTGCTGAATCTCAGTTTCTGAATTCCAACGTATAGTTCTAGTGCATTCAACTCCTTATCGAGTGTTATCTGTTCTTCCTGGTTGTACTCGAGGAATGCCCGCATCACCTTGGCAAAATTGGAAAGGTAGCGAACGGCTTCGCGCAGGTCTTTTCCGCCTAGCATGTAGTTCTGCACGGCTGTGAGTGCATTGAAAATGAAATGTGGGTTCAGTTGAACACGCAAGGAAAGGAGGCGATTTTCCAGTGTTTCGCGTTCTTGCTTCAGCAAGCGCTGTCGCGATACGAAATAGATGGTTCCAGCTACCAGAAGTGCTATTACGATGAGGACGATGATCCAAATGTTCCGCTGTTTCACTTTCAGCTCCGATATCTGATTCTGCTGCGCCAGATCACGCAGTTGCTGTTCCTTTTTCTCGGTTTCGTACTTCGTTTCGAGCTCGTTCAATATGCGGATGTTCTCTTCGCTGGCCAATGTATCAGCGGCATTCTTGTATTCAACCATATACCGATACGCATCCTCAAACTTTCCGGCTGCAGCGTAGGCCAAATGGATCTGTTTAAGCACAGATTCGGTGCGCTGTAAGGAGTGTTCGTTTTTGGCATAGGCCAATGACTGCTCAAAATCGGCAACGGATTGCTGAACCTTACCCAATTTCAGATAGGCGATTCCTCGGTAATGGAGTGCCGATGAAAACGTGTGGTCGTGCTTCAGTATACCTTCAAAAGAGAGAACCTCATTCACGTATTCGATGGTTTTCTGGTAGTCTTCCTTGCGATTTGAAATGTTGGCAAGATGATTCAGTATCTGGGTAGTGGTCTTTGAGGTTCCGAACTCCCGACTCTTCGCCAGTATTTCAAGCCCCAAGGTTTCGGCTGTGTCCAGGATTTCGCTGTTCAAGTAATTCACAGCCAAATTGGAGGCCAGCGTGAGAGTTTTCCGGTCCTTGATCACCCCTCCGCCCATCGCGAAGGCTTTCTTGCTATAACCGAGTTGTTCCTCCCGTTCACGGATCTTGCCGAATAGGATTCCGATATTGGTATATACATACGAGAGCATGCTGGAATCCTTCTTTCCTTCGAACAACTTGGCAGACCGGAGCAAGGTTTCCATTGCCTTCTTAGTACTATCCAAGGCCGTATATACCGAGCCGATGTTTATCAGTACCTGAGCTTCAGCCACCGTATCGTGCAGCTCAATGGCCAACTGCCTATTCTCGTTGAAATAGCGCATGGCCTCTGCAAAGTTGTTTTCTCTGATGTAGGTAACTCCCAATACGGAAAGTGCCTCCATTTTCCCTTCTGGGTTTTGGGTTTCTTCCGAACAGGTAAGCAGCCTGGAAGCGAAATACCGCAACGAATCGTTTGCATCATAACGTTGCGAAAACAGTTTCACGCTGTCCATGTAAGCATGGCACATAGCAGTGTCTGCCGCTTGGGCATGGGCCTGCGATACAGATAATGGCGTGCATAGGAAACACGCCACAACAAAAGCCATGGTACGATGTAGGTGGATCATCACTGTAAATTTCTCATCTTCTTACGAAGAAATGGAATTCGGGTAATATGTGTTGCCAATGGAGTAATAAGTGTTGCCAGCAGAAGCGGTTTATAGAAAAGATAAGCATGGTAAGCCACCTTCAGCAACAGCAAGGTGAAACGCTTTTTTACCGTTTGGGGCGTGGCCCGATCTTTGCCTTCGTTCTCACTTTCGTGTTGATATTGCTGTTGAAGTAGAATATTGGAGAGCTTGCCTGAGCAGAACTAGACTGGCGCGATGCTTCCTTATTGAAGAAGTACTTTTGCGCTTGATGTCGCACGCATTCAGAACCATTTCAGAAGCAACAGAAGGCCTTTTTAAGGACAAGGGCTCCAAGTTCTTGGCTTACGCATTTCCGATTTCGAGTGTGGAGGATGTAAGACCGTATTTGGAACGATTGAAGTCCGAACATCCATCGGCAAGGCATGTGTGCTACGCGTATATGCTGGGAACAGATGGAAACGACTATCGGGCCAATGATGACGGAGAACCGAACGGAACAGCCGGACTGCCCATTCTCAATCAGATCAAAAGCAAGGATGTGACCAATGTGCTTGTGGCCGTAGTGCGTTATTTCGGTGGAACCAAATTGGGTGTTTCTGGTTTGATTCACGCCTATAAGGAATCGGCCAAGGAAGCCCTGGAGAAAGCCGTTGTTATCGAGAAGGTTCCAACCGTCACCATCACCGTTCAATTTCCACATTCGAGCATTGGCGAAGTGGAACGACTTATCCGTCAGAATGGATGGGAAGTGAAAAACCGAGCGTTTGCCATGGATTGCACATGGATGGTTGAAGTCATTGACGAACAGCAGGCTGCCGATGCACTAGCAACTGTTCAAGGCTTAGTGCAGTGCGAATAATAAGTAGCGCGATTGGTTCGTCAGTTGTCAATCTTGCAAATACCTCTCCTTCACCACATTCATGTGATGTATTTCGTGACCGATGATGATGAAACCAGCGGCCGCGGCTGTCAGCGGGTTTCCATTTGCTTTTCCAACACGGTTCAGTGCCTCGTCCGTAAAACTGTTGAATAGGAGCATGGTGGCATTCCGTACGCTGAAAAACTCATCGACCAATTCTTCCATTGAACGAGAATCTGCCGCAGAATGTGTGGCATATTGGTTCTCGTCATAGCCGGGTAGAGGAGTGGTTTCGCCTCGGGCAATGGCCAAGGCACGGTAACTGAAAATGCGCTCGGTATCGATGATGTGCAGCAGCAGTTCTTTTATGCTCCATTTTCCTTCGGCATAACGGTAGTTGCCTTGTTCTTCCGTCAGGTTGAGCCAAAAAGCGTAGCTTTCTTCTGTGATGGCATTAAAGGCTTCGGACAGGTCGGTCTGCGGAACCAGATCAATATATCGACCGAAATAAGTTCCGTAAGTGCTTGGGTTTGGTTTCATGAAAGTGCTTATTGCTCAGGTTACCTCATACAAAGGGGTGGTAAAGATCGGGGGATTTATTTTCTGTACACCAACAAAATTCCTGATTAAATGGCGCGCTCTACCATGGCTATCGCTACTTCAGACCCTACAACATGCGATCAATTGGCGCATTCACTTTTATTGGTCCTTGAATACTCATTTGGGTCATACACTCTATTCGAAAGTGTTGCACGAACCTTTATGTTGCCCGCTGGTGCAGATGATTCACCATAGATCCATCTCACCGTATAGCTTGTTCCTTCTGGATGGTTCTTATCTAATGCGCCACTTGCATAATACGAGTAGCTGTAATGGATGATGTATTCGCCAAGATCCTCGTCAAATCTCAAAATTGTTTCTTTGGTTCTAAGGTCCGATGATGGGAAATATCCCAATGGAGTTTCGAAACTTGGAATAATAGAAGGCACCTCCGTAGTGCGTGCACGCGCACTGTCTTCCCATTCAAAATAGATGAACATCAGTGCGTGGCATGCAGCATCTGCCGTAAAATCTCCATCCTGATCATAGTTGTTGATACTTCCAACAGCTCCTTGTGTGCTGACTATGGCGCTTTGATCGATGTACGCCTCCGCTTCGCATTCACAAGCTGATATCTCATCATCTTCGCAACCTTCGCAACCGGAAATGAAGAGCGCCATCATGGCGTATCCTAAAATGTATTTTGATTTTGTCATCGTATCTAATTTGATGGCAAGATGCCGTACTTTTCAGCTGTATTTCATGATTTCCGTCATCCGATAAACTGAGAAAATAGATGTTCGCTAAAACCCCACCAACCCCGTATTACACGGTCATTTTCAGCTCGCAACGCACAGATGTTGAAGAAGGATATACCGAAATGAACGATTCGCTTTGGAATGACGCGCAGAAATTGGAAGGATTCATTGGTGCCGAGTCATTGAGAGGCGGAGATGGATTTGGCGTCACGGTCCTTTATTTCAAAGACAAGGAAACGATACACGAGTGGTCGAAATACCAGAAGCACCTGCGTGCCAAAGAATTGGGAAAGGAGAAATGGTATGAAGGCTACCGCGTTCGGATCGCCAAAGTAGAGCGGGAGTATGGCATGGGCGAATGAACTTGAGATCAGAAATAGCTATTAGACCTCCTAACTCCTAAGCACTACTTTAGCGCGCCTAAATATCCCAGAAGCATGACATTACTAAGCGCCTTCCGAATCCTAGCCATTTTAGAAGGCATCAGCTATCTGTTGTTCGGTATTACCATGCCGCTTAAGTATGTGTATCAGATTCTTGAGCCCAACTACTATGTTGGAATGGCCCATGGTTTTCTGTTCATGTCCTATTGTGTTTTAGGCCTAAGTGCCGCTATCCATTACAAATGGAAATTCGGTTTTAGCTTCATGGTCTTCGCTGCTTCCTTGGTTCCCTTTGGCACCTTTTACTTAGATGCCAAGTACCTGAAATACAAGGCGCATTGACGGTTCCTGTGTAGCGTGGAATGGGCAACAACCTTTCTGCGCTTCAAGACACTTGATAAAGCATAGCGATCTTTCAACAATTGACCGCTGAATTACGTTTTCACTACGGGATTCACATAGATTCGCAACGCAAAAAATAAAAAGCTTTGATGAAACACTTACACATCTTGGTATTCGGCCTATTTATCAGCTCGGCCACTTTCGCTCAGAAAGACAATGTTCTGAGAAACCCGACCGAAATTCCTGTCACCTTCCATGGCGAAACTGTTCCGCTTCGCGATTACATCGAAGACCCGAATGCGGTGAACGAGATTACCAAAACACTCAAACCAGGGTATCATCCAAAGAAAGATTGGATATTGAATGAGGCTGTCAATCCATTGGCAAAGCCCAATGGTGATGATCCTGCCTGGCAACAGAGTTATGCGCCATCAGCAGTCAATACCAAGTCATTGGCTTACAGCTTTGAGGGAATTGGATTTACGAATGTGAGCCCTGCCGACCCATGCGTGGATGTAGGTCCAAACCATGTCATTCAGATGATCAATGGCGGTTCAGGTTCCTATTTTAAGGTGTATAGTAAGACGGGGCAGGTGTTGGCCAATGCTACTTACTTAGATAACTACATGGGTTTTCCTGGAGGGGCCGGAGACCCGATAGTACTTTACGACCAGCAGGCCGACCGTTGGTTGATGAGCGAGTTTGCCAGCAGCGGAAACGTACTTCATGTGGCTATTTCCACTTCGGCCGATCCGCTCGGAACGTGGTACAAATACACCTACAACGCCACCAATTTCCCCGATTACCCGAAATATTCGGTTTGGAATAACGCGTATATCGTCACAACAAATGAGAATTCGTCTGCTGTTTATGCCCTCAACAGAACTCAGATGTTGGCAGGAACAGGCGGAACAGCGCAGCGCTTTACGGTAGCAACATTTGGAACTATTGGCTTTCAGGCCATGACGCCTGTAAGTTTAGATGGCACCACCGCACCGCCTTCTGGCACGCCTGCCATGGTGATGCGTATGCGCGATGACGCTTGGAGTGGGGCAGCAACAGATGCCTTGGAAATTTGGGCATTCAACATCAATTGGAGCAATGCCAATGCAACTACCCTTACCCAAGTTGCCACCCTAGGTGTTCAGGCCTTTGATTCAAATCTTTGTGGCTACACTTCATTCTCATGCATTGATCAACCTGGTTCGAGCACCAATCTTGATCCACTGCGCGAATTGTTGATGAACCGCATACACTACAGGAATTTCGGAACTCACGAATCCATTGTATGCTGCCACGTGACAGATGTGAACGGCAGCGACCGTTCGGGAATCCGTTGGTATGAATTAAGAAGAACCAACGGAACATCAGGTTCTTGGAGCATCTATCAGCAAGGGACCTATTCTCCAGATGCCGCCAGCCGTTGGATGCCTTCTATCGGAATTTCCGCTTCAGGAAACATCGGAATGGCGTATAGCGTCAGCAGCAGTTCCATTTATCCTTCATTGCGTTACACAGGTAGAAAATCCTGCGATCCGCTCAATTCCATGACCGAACCGGAAACAAGCATCATTGCTGGCACCACTCCCAATAATTCAAACCGTTGGGGAGATTACCATGCCTTAGGTCTCGATCCAACGGATGGCGAAACCTTCTGGTTTACAGGAGCTTACGGAACAGGAAATGCCTGGAGTACCCGTGTGGCCGCATTCGACCTTCCTACGTGTTCGCCTGCTGTTACTTTCAGTGTGGCCACACAAGCGGCCAACGAAGCCAATGGAACAACAGCCAATGGTTGCTTGCCATATGTGGATGTGATCATTCCGATCGGAATTGCTTCGGCACCTTCTCAGAATGCCTCTGTTAACGTCACTGTTTCTGGCGGAACGGCCACACAGGGAGTTGATTATCAATTGCTCAACACGAACATCACCCTTTCAAGTGGAAACTTGACTGGAAACGTGACCGTGCGTGTATTTAACGATGATTATGTGGAAGGAAACGAGACCATCATTCTTAGTTATTCGTTGAATGCCAATGGTGGGAATGCCACACAGGGTGGCGTGAATCAAACCGTTACCATTACCATTAACGATGACGACCTCGACCCAGCACTGGCGCAAGGCACACAGACCATTCTTTCCGAGAATTTTGAAAACGGTTTGGGAATCATGACCACCTTGAATCCTGCAGGAGACACGCCTTGGCAAGTAGGGAATGAAGCAGCGGCAGAAACGCAACCATACAATATCCCTTCTACCAACACCAGCAATTTCGCTTATGTGAATGATGATGATTGTAATTGCGATATGAGCGAAGTAGACCTCATCTTCCCAACCATAGACCTTAGCAGCTACACCAGTGCGCAGGTAAGCTTCGATACTTATTTTGAAGGAAACACCTACCAAGGAAGCACTGAATATGCAGGGCTTTTCGTTTCGTTGGATGGACAGAATTTCAGTCTGGTGGGCGATCTGGTCGCATCGGGTGTTGATGGCCCATGGGTGTCGCAGCAGTTTGATCTGGCAGCTTACTTGGGAGAAAGCACCGTTACGCTACTTATCTATTACAACGATGGTGGCGGTTGGTTGTATGGTTGCACAGTAGATAACGTGTTGGTGACAGGCGAAACGAACATTGCTGTTCAGGCCGCAGTGAATACCAATAATGGCGATGAAGCCAAACTTGGACCGAATGGAACTGTTCACTTTTACGACCCAACCACAGGCGATGTAATGGCTTCTATTCAGAATACCAGTTCGTGGGATTATGGTTGTGTGACCTTGGAAGTGGATAGAAGTGGGTTGAATCCGAGTGCCGTGGCTTTCAATTCGAACGCCAATGCTGATAAGTTGCATTCGAAGACTTTCTCCATTGTTCCTGAAAACAACAACCCGAACGGAACCTACAATCTGAGCCTGTATTACCGACAGAATGAGGTGACCGCTTGGGAAAGCGCCACAGGCAACAGCCGGAATAATGCACAGATCATCAAGGTTTCCAACGCCCGCATTAACGATGTGACGCCAGCCAATTTCGCTTCGTATGCGATCGGAAATGCAAGTGCCACGGTCAGTTCATTCGGTTCAGATGTCAAGTTCACTGCCAGTTTCAACACAGGTTTCTCCGGTTTCGGAGTAGGTATTCTAAACACCTTGATCACAGATATTAACGAACCATTGACAGATGTGGGAGTGTATCCGAATCCGAACGATGGTTCGTTCACCATTTCTGGTTTGGAGTTGGGCTCTACCTACCGTGTATACAACGCTCTTGGAAAACTCATTCTAGGCGAGCAGTTTGCCGTTCAGAATCAACGCGTGCAACTGTCAGATGTGGCTCCAGGGGTTTATTTCCTGGTGGCAGAGCAAGATGGCAAATTGGGTAAGGTTCAATTCATAGTTACCGATTAATGCAGTTGAAATTCACATTAAACAGCGCGCTGGCTTTGGTTGCCAGCGCTCTGTTTCTTTTTGCATTGGTAGGATGTGTTCCTACCAAACCAAGCGTTTCCTTATCGGGAGAGTCTGACGAGGAAGGTTATTTTGGCGAAGTCACCACCAAGTTTGCCAAAGATGGCTGCCCGATACTTATTCAATACAAGGAAGGCACGGAGCTGAAATACCTCATTCCTGTTCAATTAGATGAACAGTTCAAAAAGAATGGGCTGAAAGTGAACTTCACCTTTCATTACTCACGGATTGCGCAAGGCGAATGCCAAATAGGACAACCAGCGGTCTTGGAAGAGATTAAGCTGCTTGACTGATAGCAGTCTTTCTGTTTGGTAAGGACTAATGGTCCTATCCTTCATATTTGCATCTTTGTTTTTAAACATCAGTCTGTGTTTCAAAAACTCAAACAACCATTTCCGGATAAGGCCGAACTGAAGCAAAGCCTGATCACCATCTTCTGGGTTGGCGTGTTCGTTGGCCTGTTTCTGTTCCTGATCCGTCCTTTCAGTATCGAAGGACCATGGGCCGACCTTGCTTGGGCATCTGCTGGTTTCGGTGCCGTTACCGTGGTTTTCGGTTGGATGTTTGAACTGGCCACCCGATTCATTTTCAAGATAGAAACCCATGGCCCCAGTTGGACGCTTGGTAAGTGGATGTTCACATCGATCATCCTTGTGGTCTGGATAGCGTTGGGCAATTTCCTTTTCGTCAATTTTCTTTCCGGTTGGAATGCCATGGGTTATTTCAGTTTTGTTCGGATGATCGGTTACACATCGCTGATAGGGATTTTTCCCGTGGCGCTTTCCGGTGTGCTTATTCAGCTACGGGCAACGCAGAAGAATGAAGAATCTGCCTTAGATATTTCGGAACATCTTCATTCGGATAAAGAAGTAGAGAACCAGCAAACGATTGTACTCGAAGCCGAGAATGGGCAGCAATTAGGCCTGAAAACGATGGATGTTTGCTACATCGAAGCCATGCAGAACTACGTAACGGTCTGGTTTCTGAAAGACGGAAAGTTGAGCAAGGAAATGCTTCGTGCTACCATCGCCTCGGTAGAAGAGAAGTTTGCAGGAACGGATGTTATCCGCTGTCATCGTTCGTATCTGGTCAATGTGGATCGCATTGAAACGGTTTACGGAAATGCCCAAGGCCTGAAGCTGAAACTCAGGGATGTTGGCGTTGTGGAAGTGCCTGTTTCACGGTCGTATATTCCGAAAGTCAGGGAACTATTGGATTGAATATCATCCCGCAGAATTGTCATCTGTCCCACGTGTTTGACACTCGTCACCAAAGCTTGTAAACCGTCCCTTTTGTTCTTGATTGTTTTCAATTTGTCTCAGATTTGAGCCGAATCAAAAAACAGAACATCATGGAGATCATCGTCAAATCACTGCTATTTCTACACGTTTCATTCGGATTTACAAGCCTGCTGCTTTTCTGGCTTCCTGTCTTTATGAAGAAAGGAGGGAAGGGCCATCGTGTGGTTGGGAAACTCTATGTATTAGCCATGTGGGTGGTGGTTACATCGGCTGCGCTGCTCTGCATCAAGAATGTCATCATCGGGAAGTATTTCATGGCGGTTTTTCTAGGATTCATCTCGCTTATCACGGCCAATCCACTTTGGTACGGTATGGCCATTCTGAAGCCAAGGGTGTACGAAACAAGCGCATTCCATTGGAAACGTACGGCATTTGATGGTCTCATCGTTTTGGCAGGCGCCTTGATGCTTGTTTACGGTATCATCCTCGAAGGAAAAGATTCAGCGGTGCTTATGCTCATTTTCGGTTGCTTGGGGCTTACAGGCATTCCATCCTTCATTAAGAATCTGAAAGGTCCGCGCGAAAAGGAAGACCGGATCCGTCTTCACATGATCGGTATGCTTACCAGTGGAATTGCTGCTTACACAGCCTTTTTCGTGTTTGGTGGCTATACATGGATGAGCAAATTGCTTCCTGGTATGTGGGGCATTCTTCCGTGGACAGCACCTGGATTGATCGGTGCCATTGGCATTAACTATGGCGTGAAGTATTTTCGAAAAAAGGGAATGATTTCCGAGCAGCATTAGCACGCTGCGATCTCGGAAAGGTGCGTGAGCTCGGTTTGGTGTAGGATGGGTTGATCTTGGTTCTTTCCCAGTATCAGCACAGAGAATTCTTCCGTTCGGTCGATATTGAAGATCTTGTTGCAATTGATAAGGTCGTAGCGCGCAACTACCCGTTTCCGATGCAATAGATGATGCCAAAGGCGCTTGTTCACAGGGTCTGAAAGCGTAGAACCTTTCAAGATCAGACCGACCGAGCTCCGTTCCGTACCAAGACTGTCGCAGAGCTCGGTGAAAAGAACGTTGGTCTGCAAGCCGCCCATACAGGAATGGTCAAACCGTTCATCGTTGTAGACATTCTCCATGGCCACGTCAACAGCTTCATCATGCATCAGCAGCCAACGGTACAATTCGGGATGCGATTCTTCCAGTATTTCCAATGCTGTGTCCAGCTCCTCTTCATCGTCTATTTCTGCCAAACGCGGACAAAGAAGATGCAGGTAGTGGCTCAGGTCAAAACCGATGCTTCCCCATGGAGGATTGCCAATGATCACATCACAGCGTTGAATTTGATCTGGTCTTAAAGCAAGCCCGTTGTGATAATAGAAGTTAGGTGAATGATCAAAGGCATCAGCTTCGTCATCAGGCCAAATGAGGGGATTTCCGTTGACGAAACGTTTACTCAGTTCAGGGTAAAGCGCAAGTCCATCTACTGCTTCCAACACACATATTCGTGCAATTTCCAGCGATATGGAATCTGCTTCGATGGCATGAAAGTTCAGCACCATCTTCTTTAGGTCCTCATGTGAAAGGCAAAGATGCTTCTTGAAATATCGGATAAGGGCAAGGAAAAAACTTCCCGTTCCGCAAGAATGGTCTGCGTAGGAGGAGTTCCGTAGAAGTTCTGTGACGCGTTCCAGATCGGCTTCTGAGCTTTGCAACTTGGAAAACTGCTCTATTCCCAGGTTCTTCAAAATGTAATTGTCGATGGTGAGTTGCACCAAAGTATCGGCAAGGAGTGTGGGCGTGTAAAACGAACCAATGGAGTTCAAATGCTCCTTGTCGTCCATAATAACGCCATCCCGTACAGGGAATTCGAGCAGCAGCATTGATTCGTAGAGGTCCGACAGTTCCACCCGTGCTAGGTGCTGTGACTTAAACCAATCGAGGAAAGTGGTAAGCGCTTGCTTTTCGGCCTTACTCAGCAGATTGAAGCTGGCTGTGAAAGTATTTTCTCCAGCCAAACTGCCTTTAAGTGATTGGAACACATCGTTCAGAGCTAATGAATCAGGTCCGTTCAGATTGTGTTCGGCAACTATTCCAAGGACAGTCGATTGCATGCGATGAATGCTTGCAAAATAGGCACTCGGCTGGCAAATGGCCCCATCTTCCACCAGTATTTCCTGCTTAAGTGCAGTTAAAATGGCGTTGGAAGTATGGTGACAGATAGCTTGTAGCATGCTGCGCTAAGAACGGAAATGTTGCGAAAAAAGCTGATGAAAAGCGCGGTGGTTTGGCACCAAAGGTCTACAGCTTGCCTTAGTGGATGAAATCGCCTGCGCGCAAAACCCCTACCAGACCCACCAATATCCAAAATCCATTGAGCAGGGAGTATGCGGCATCTTTCTTCAGAATGGCGCACCAGGTAAGCAATATGGCATCGATGGTATTCAGTAACCACACATACATGAAAGGGCTGTCTGCACCCATCCAACTGACCACACTGAAACTGCTGATGCGCATGATGACACCCGTCATTTCCAACTGCTTCAGGTACTTTAAAACGAAACGGTTAAGGGGATCAGCCATGGCGCAGATATTGGGCAAAATTGGAGAGGAAAGCACCCGCTCTTACATCTTCATCGAAATTTAATTCGGATGGCGGCAGCTAAGCTTTAACACCAAAGGCTTGACTGGTTTTTTAGTTTTGCATCCATAAAACCACGAAAATGAGCGAAGCAGTAGATCAAGGAGCCGTAGTTATCAATGTAGATGCTCGAGGTATTGCCACCATCGAGTTCCAGCACCCACTCAGCAACTCCTTACCAGGGAAAGTGCTGCGTAAACTAGCACAGACCATTGAGGATGCTGGCAAGGATGAAGCTGTGAAGGTGATGGTGCTGAAAAGTGCAGGGGAGAAGGCCTTTTGTGCCGGTGCTTCGTTTGATGAGTTGATCTCCATAAATGACCTCGAAACGGGGAAAGTGTTCTTTTCGGGCTTTGCGGGCGTGATCAATGCCATGCGCAAAGCGCCTAAATTCGTGCTCTGCCGTGTGCAAGGGAAAGCCGTTGGAGGAGGTGTAGGGCTTGCTTCTGCTGCCGATTACACCTTCGGAACCAAGCATGCAGCCGTTAAGCTGAGCGAACTGGCCGTAGGTATCGGACCGTTTGTGGTAGGACCGGCCGTAGAGAAGAAGATCGGCAATGCGGCTTTCAGTCAGATGAGCATTGACGCCACCACCTGGTATTCGGCCGAGTGGGCAAGGGAGAAAGGACTGTACACTTCCATCCACGAAACCATTGAGGAGATGGATGCCGCCATCGATGTGCTGGCCGAGCAACTAGCTAAAAGCAACCCAGAAGCCATGGCCATGCTGAAGAAGGTCTTCTGGAAAGGAACCGAAGATTGGGATACCCTTCTTTCTGCACGTGCCGGAATGAGCGGAAAACTCGTGCTATCCGATTTTACCCGCAATGCCATCGGCAAGTTTAAGAAGGGGGAGAGGTAGGGGCGTGCGGCTATACGCCACTACTGGTTTTAGTTTCCTATTTCAATTTGTTGTTCTACAAAGTTCTTGTAGGCTTTCGTTTTGAAGGTAAACCAATCTTGTCGGTACGCTGATGCATCAATCAGAATCTTGAAGTTCTGAAACGGTTTTTTTTCCGAAAGTTTGCCTAAAATTCTTTGCTTAAAGTTGGAGTCCGTCAATGAATGGGCGAAATTCTCCAATACCTGGAATCCTTGATTTGAATCCATTTTTACAAATGACTGATAGTTTTCCACGTCATTTTCAATTTTGTCAATGACGTCTTGCCAAGGTTCTGGGTCGAAGTAAGGGTCGTCTGGGTCAGGGTGAGATTCAATGGTGCCAGTTGGTCGATGATAGTAGCACCTCATTCCGCAATCGAGTAGGTCGGAAATTTCTGCGATTTGTTCCTCTGTCAACTTCATTTGGCTTAAAAATAGCCAAAAGTTATTGTGTTAAGATCAGTTATAAACTGATCGTGTTTCATTCCACACAAGTCATCCTTCGGAAGACTTGCGCGAGCGGGGGTTCGTGATTTATTTTCTTTTTCAAGGTTAATGTCGTCAAGCAAGCTACTCATTAGGTCAAAGCCTTCGTCATTAAGCCCTCCCCATTTCGTCAGCGAATTGTAAGGTTGGAATTCCCATTGATTATAACCGCATCTGATTTCAATAATTCCTCTGACCGTTTCATCTTTTAAAACCAGTATCAACGCGTTTGTGTGGAATGTCCCACAGTCACCGTTAGAATAATAAGCGCTATCTGATATGAGTTGTTGGAGTTTCGCTTTCTGCGAATCTGTCAGGATAAACTCCCCTTCAGAACCAACGTAATCCAATGGATCTACGTCCATTGTCTCAATGGTCGGAAAGTTGTCAAAATTTAACTGAACGTAGTGAACTGAGTAATCCTTGTCAGAAAGTTGTGTCCAATCAAAATCCAGAGACTTGTTTCGAGAGGAGCAAGCACTTACAAATAGAAGTAAGCTTAATAGAATGTGTCTCATTTCGTCATGACGCCCAACGGTTTCCGCTATGAAAATAGGGCTTTAACTCCTTCGACCTTTCAGCCCGATGCCGAACTTGGTAGAAACCACTAAGGCTTGCGTGCTTGTCGTCACGCCCTATTTACATAGCAGTTGTTGTGTGCTGGCATTTTCATTTTTTCGTTCGTCTGTTCTGTAATTCGTCTATTTCTTGATTTAATAAACTCCATTACTCGGCTTTTGTAAACCAAATACTCGTCAATGACAGCAAAGGCTGGTTTTGATTTAAAGTTGTCAAACGGCAGATAGAACTTGATGTTTTGGTTTTCGTCAATAAGGTCATCAAGCAAGAAAAATTGAACATATCCTTCAAAGTTGTCAAACAGATTGAAGAAGCTTTCGTACCTCAAGAAGGTGTCGTAAAGGGGGCTTTCTTGTCCCAAATAGAATAAGCGAATACACTCTAATGTAAGGTCAAATCTGTCGTCAATGAAGCTATTTACTCCTCTTGCTTGATTGATGGTGAATTTGTTGTCAATCTTGTTTTTCGGAAATACGGTGTATGCCCCGATTGTGCTTCCTGTATCAAAAAGCTCGTCAACCTCATTTGGGATTTGCTTTGTAAGCCAATGTTTCCGTTTCTGGTTTCTGTATGAGTGAGTTATTGCGTCACTACCCAAGATAAATTCTCCTAAAGATGACTTGTGATATAGGTAGGTACCTTGTCTATTGTCGGTTAATTCGAAATGCTGTCCGCTTGGCAAAGGTTTACTCCATAGGATTTTGTGGTATCTCCTCAATGTCGGACTTGTACTGTCTGGGTCACCACCTCTTGCGTCAGAGTAAAAATTGAAGTCTATGTCGATTTGCGTTGTCATTTTTTGCTTGCACACAACGTTTGCCGCTAAAGATAATGCGTTAGAAACTGCCGTCCTTTCGCCATGCGCAGAGAGCGCAGAACGAAATTGAGACTGACTGACGTACTGTCGCGAGCATTAGGTTTAGTGGTTGTTGGCAAATCGTTGTTTCTCCCAGATATAAACACCACCAGCTACCTTGTCGTCATTAATTCGTTCGAAACGAGAGCCGATAATTGCTCTGTCGTTTTCCATATCTACTGAAAATCCGAACTTGAGCCAACTTCTTTCCTGCACTGAGGTAAGTTTTTCAAGTTCTTTCCATCTGCCATTGGGAGTCAACTGAAAAACATAGGCGGCTCCGTGATAAAGTGCTTCTGCTGGGTCAGTGTTTTCCAATGCATCTGCAAATGCACCAACGATTAGCAAGCTGTCGTGAGCGCTTAAACACATTCCGAATTTATCGTCAGCACCACGGTCAGAAGCAGTAATTTCCTGAGAAACTTTCCACATGCCATCCGCATCTTTCTCATACACAAAGACAGAACCAGCCCCAGCCTTTCTTTCTTCATGCTGCTCCCACGTTTCAACCCTCACGGCTTCTTCTCTGAATTTCTCTTTCGTAATATTCATTGATTCTAAAGTAGAAGGGTCGTTGGGAATCAGTTCGATTGCCATCTGATAACCATCATCTGTCTCGGTCATTATGCGCATCACAAAAACCGAATCTGTTGCTGGCAGTGTATCTATATCGAATAGCTTATAGCTGGTTTCTCCTTCGGCACCAACAAAGAGATAGTCGTCTGTCACGCAAACAGAACTTGCAAAGTGCCTTACACTGCTATTAGGACTGACCAGTTTCTGCTTGAAAACAGCTTTCAGACTCTCATCTAGATCATAGAGGTACGCACTATTGCTCTGTGCTGCGGTAATCAGGACGTGGCGGTCAGACATGGAAATCGAATAACCGAAATTTTTAACGCCTTCAGGCGGCTGTATTTGGTCTCTCTGAATCCACTTGCCATTATCAGTCAACTGATAAATGAACACCGTACCTGAGGTTGAAGGGTTTTCACCGCGCTTGTACATGTGGGCAGAAACGATGAGTTTACCATTCTGCAACATGAGATTCTTTCCGAAATTATCGCTTTGGGATGGAGAAGGAATGGTAAGCGTCTGTGTTAATTTCCAAATTCCATCAGCGCCTTTCTCGTACATGAATACAGCCCCTTCCCTGATTCTATGCTCACCGTCATCATCCACTTGATCGAAGCCGTTGGCTCCAACCGCTAAATGGTTTCCGTTGATGCTCACCGCTGTTCCGAACCAATCATTTGCTTTAGGGTAGGGTGCGGTTAGCTGTTGTGATTCCTTCCATGTTCCGGTAGTTGTTCGTTGAAAAACATAAACCGCACCTGCGTTTACAATCGTGTCCTTGTTAACAGCAATTTGATAATGGGGTGCGCCAGACACGGCTTGATCTTTCGAAATACTGGTAGACCAACCTATTACCTCACCTTCTTGTCTGTTGGTGTCGTCCAATTTTTGAAATGTTCCTTGGGCATGGCAGGAGCCGAGATAGAGGAAGAATAAAATAAAGTGTGATAAAAGCTTCATTACAATGTTTGCCAACGGTTTCCGCTAAAGATAATGCGTTAGAAACTGCCGTCCTTTCGCCATGCACGGACAGCGCAGAACGAAACTGAGACTGACTGACGTACGGTCGCACGCATTAGATTTTAGCGGTTGTTGGCAATTGTAATTTCTTTTCCGTCCCCGACTTCCAAAACAAGAAGAACCGCGATAATGTCAGGAATGATTAGAAAGCCGTACATGGTCGTGCTTAGTTCACCGTACCAATAAGGAGCTGCAAACATTAGAACAGCGCTGTAAACAAACATTAAAACAAACGCTGCTATCGAACCTTTCGCCCATTGTTTCATACGGATAAAGCGAGAATTTAAGTCGTCCGATTTTGCCCTAAGAATTAAAACCACCATAGCAATTCCTAAGAAAGCCGAAAGAATTTCAACGGCAGTCGAGCCAACCTGAGGGAGAAAGTCCGAAAACCTTGAACCAATCCCCAAAAGCTGGTAGATGATTTCGACAAACAAATTAAGTTTTGTGACTAGCACCAATTTGTCCAAGCGGTTATAAGCAAAGTAGTCTATAAAGAACTTATAGATGTAAACAGTACAAAGGATACTACCAATCGTGATGAACGACCATTGTACATCGTCAGGCTTTCCAGTTTTGATATATAGAAATTCAAGTGCGATGAATATTGTATTCACAATACTGTAACCAAAAGCAAAAAGCAAAAGGTTTCTCCTTTCTGATGTGATTGAAAATGTGTCCATTTTTTATAATTGCCAACGGTTGCCGCTAAAGATAATGCGTTAGAAACTGCCGTCCTTTCGCCATGCACGGACAGCGCAGAACGAAACTGAGACTGACTGACGTACGGTCGCACGCATTAGGTTTAGTGGTTGTTGGGGTTAGTTTTTTATTTCCAAGTTTCTATTGACCTTGAATAACTCACAAGATTTCAGGGCGTTGTTTCACAGGGTTGAACGGTTGAATTGTCTTATGAATCGGTACATCTTTAAGGCTTTCAATTTCCTTTTCAACAAAGGGAGTTACCAGATTTGTGATAATAATGTCAGGCCTGTTGTTTTTCAGATGAACCTGCGCAAAATGGTAAGTTGACATACTCAAGAAATGAATGTGCGACCGAGCTTTAATGGCGGCAGACATATTTAAGGTAATTCGGTCTATCTCATTCGCATAGATAAGTGTCTCATTTCCGGTTGACGTCCTTACCTGTATTGCTCTGGAACTTATACTGAATTCAACCCCTTTGTTTAATTCATAGTATTGCCAATGAAGGTAAATTGTCGGTGCTGCATCCAATATCGCTATCACACCTAGACTCAATGCAATGCCAACATCAAATCCTGAAAGAATAATGACTACCGCAAGGATTACGTTATGAAATATGAACACTCCTAGAGCTTCAAACTGATTTTTCTTCGTAATCCTAAGCATTCCTAAAACCCAATCCTATCTTCTAATAAACAAGTTCCATTTAGTCAAAAACATTGATTAAGAAACCCAATTTTCAAGATGCGCCAAAATTAACCCCAACGGGTTACTGCTATGAAAATAGGGCTTTAATTCCTTCGACCTTTCAGCCGAAACTGAACTTGGTAGAAACCACTTTGGCTTGCGTACCTGTCGTCACGCCCTATTTTGATAGCGGTTGTTGTAGCACGTTTTTTCTTTCAATCTATGGGTAGACCCTGATTTCAACCATTAGATTTTGAAAACCGTCACACCATGCGTTAACACCGCAAGAATTCTCCAGTTTAATTTCGGTCGCAGATGTCAATTGACAGCTTACCATGTTGCTATTATTGAGGACTAAGGTTCTTTGAAGGTCTAGTGGTGAACTGATGGTTCCGGTATATTTTCCTTGCTCGGTTCTCGTCCAAGTAATAGTTACGCCTAGTTCATTATTCACAATTGTCCCAGAAGGTGCAGATGAACCCTGCTGACTTAAAATAGCCGCATATGTCAAGGGTTGATTGGTGTTTCCATTGCATACGTACTTGATTTCATCCACTTCGGATGCTTCGAGTTCACCATTAGAATTCATGTCTACACCAGTTTCAATTCGGATACCACCGCTAGCACAGTTACTTCCAACAGGTTCTTCATAGGTTCTTACAAGACTATTCAAGCCGTCTGTAGGGTCGTCCTTTTTGCATGATGAAAGTCCAATGGCGAGTGAAATTGTCAAAATGAGAACGCGCGTTAACGTGAATTGCATGATTTCAGGTGTTTTTAGTTTAGTGTATTTACGAGCAGTCGGAGTGTTTATTGTGTCAGAATTTATGTCACCTCTGAGGTGTCCGTTTCAAAATGTGCTACAACGGTTCTCAGCTATGAAAAATAGGGTTTTAGCTGCTTCGCCCTGTCCCACAGGACAGGAGCGGACAGATAAACCCGAACCCTGCGTGACTGATGAGACCCTATTTTGCATAGATGGTGTTGTAGGTAGTTGTTTCATTTTACCTGGTAGGAATACCGTTTTTCATAACATACCATCCGACTTTTTTCCCTTCAAGAGCATAGGTCGTGACGCGTTCTCGGGTTTTCCAAGTCCAACCGAAGGTTTCACCATGTCCTTTGGTCTTAATCTTCCGCTTGGTCGAAACAGTCCGTATGCACTTATTACCGTTTGGGTAATAGCAGGTTTCTATCGTTTTTCTACCGTTTGATGTTGTTTCGCAAGAGTCACAGGCATACTTACTAAGAAGTTCATCGTCTTGAGCGGTTGAATTGAATATCCCCAAGAACAAGAACAGGGTCGTAAATATCAGATCGCTCCGTGTCATTTAGCAATTACCTACAACGGTCGTGGCTATGAGCAGTTGGGGATTTTTTGCCCTAACTTTTCAGTTTAGCACTGACCTTAATTTTATTTACTATTTTTCATTTAAACACTTAAACCCCAATTGCTTATAGCCTTTGTTAGCCACAGTTTTTAGTATAGACGATTCCAAAACTTTGTAAGATTATTGATTTTATTCAACGCTTCTATTTGTTCAAATTCCAAAATTCCAATTTCTTTTCGTTTTAGATTTAAGGCATTTTTATCTAATTTTTTCGGCAGATGCCTTAAACCATAATAGCCAAAATTCTCAAATTTGGTTTTACCAAATTCAGCTTCAAAATCGCAGATTGTTGCAAAATGTACGTTGTATAAATTTCCTTTTTCAACTTCTTCAACAAATAACTCGTCATAGGATAGATTCGGTTGGCTAAAATGATGTATTAAAATTACGATTGGCATTCCTGCAGAGTAGTTACTAGTCTTAATCTTTGGGTGCATTTCGTTTCTATCAAGTCCAATTAATTTTTCTCCAGGAAAGCCATATTGTTTTGTAATTTCAATCAATCTTTCTACTTGTTTGGCATTCAAAGATTCCCACCTCATTCGGACTTTGTTTTTTTGAAAAACATTAGCAGTGTAATATTCTTCTCTTATCTTCTGGTCTTCTGAAAACATCTGATTAATCTCTTCTCTAATCTTCCAATTAATTCGTGATGAATAGATAGTCAGCAAACTGTCTTCATTTGCTTTGATTTCATTTAAAATGTTTAGTTCTAAATAGTCAGTTAATTTATAAGATTGTTCTATGTCGGAAAGTCGGATTCCTTGTGAGATTGCCCGCTCAATAAAGTACTTAGTTTTGACTGAGTTCTTGGCAAGGATTGATAATTCGATTGCGTTAAAACAATCCCTTGCAAAAACAAAATCATTACTTCTAAAAACCTGTTGATATGAATTAATTGCTGATTCAAAGTCGTATTCAATCGCAAATACTTTACCTTCATTGATTCCTCTATAATAATCAATAGCATTTTGTGCACATATTTCTGATGTGAAAATTGAGATTAATATTATAAAAAGTTGTTTCATTCAAATTGTGGCTAACGTTTCTCAGCTATGAAAAATAGGGTTTTAGCTGCTTCGCCCTGTCCCACAGGACAGGAGTGGACAGGTAAACCCGAACCCTGCGTAACTGATGAGACCCTATTTTGCATAGATGGTGTTGGCGGTAGTTTTTTTATTGTCTCCAGTCCATGTACGTTCGGAAGTAGTAATCTTTCTTACTGATACGTTCTGCGTAAAGCTTACGAAGACGGGACAATTGGTCTTCGGTCATCGGCAATTTCTCTTTGATTTCATCAGTATACGGAGGACAATCCTTCGTGAGACAGTATACTGTATTCCAAGAAATGTATTCAGCGAGAAGAAGCATGTCACCAACGCAACCGGATCGATAATCAACAAAAAATGTAGTGTCGTCCAAGGCTTTCAGTATTAACTCATAATGATCGTACTTCTTTCTGTGGAGCAATGCCTCGTATGCTGTTGCCTTGATAGCCCCTTGCGGATAATCAAGTAATTTGTATAATTCCTGATCACTTGCCATACTCATCAATCTATACCTAGTTTCATAATGTACGGGTGTTGTTCCAGACAGTCCTTCAGAACCAGAGCTTATGTAACCGTAAAAGTCAAGCTTGTTAACCGTATCAATGACTTCAGGACGAATGCCGTTCCAGTTAAAATCCCAACTTGGATAATAAGTTGTCGCATAAAATGTCACTGTACTTACCAGTACAACGGTCAGTACGGGCAGAAGCCCGAAGATTAGCGTCTTAGATTTCCTTACTGAATGTCGCCTCATTTAAAATTACCGCCAACGGTTTCCGCTAAAGATAATGCGTTAGAAACTGCCGTCCTTTCGCCAAGCACGGACGGTGCAGAACGAAGCTAAGTCTGACTGACGTACGGTCGCAAGCATTAGAATTAGCGGTTGTTGGGTGTAGTTTTTCTTTCTTTTAATTCAGTCGAAATTTCACTGGCGAGGTGTATTGCATTGGAATAACCTTTCCGTCTTTGTCTCTTGGTAAGTCAACATTCACGTGGTCAATTAATTTCACCAACCTGAGAGCTTCCTCGTCAATGTCGTGTCGAACTCCTCTTACAATTTTCAGGTCTTGAACCTTTCCAATTTCGTCAAACTGCCATGCCACGTAAACAATTCCAGTTATTCCATCTTCCCGCGCAGATTGCGGATACTGTAAACTGTCACGTAGAAGCTTTTCAAGAGCAATGCTGTCCCACATTTTAGCAAGTGCAACGTCAGACACTGTTGACGTGTCAGACGCGTTTTGTCCTGTCGTTAGAAAAGGTAGTAGAACAAGGAATGACTGAAATAAGATATAGCCTTTCAAAATGCTCGTTTTTAAATTACACCCAACGGGTTACTGCTATGAAAATAGGGCTTTAATTCCTTCGACCTTTCAGCCGAAACTGAACTTGGTAGAAACCACCAAGGTTTGCGTACCTGTCGTCACGCCCTATTTTTATAGTAGTTGTTGTGTAACGTTTTTATTTGTTAATCATCTGCTTTAATTCGTCAATACTCGGCTCTTTCCCCTTTAGCTTTCTATGAAGCATGGAATGGCAATTCGGACAAACTGGAATTAAGTCGTTTTTGTAGTCAATCTGATAGTTTTTGCCGATTTCGTGAATTGGAATTAAATGATGTATGTGAATAAAGTCTGCTCCAATTTCACCATACATTTTTTGAAAATTCAAATCACATACCTTACAGTTAAGACCATGATATCCAACAGCATTTTCTCTTGCTTTTGAACTCCTTTCGTATTTATTTACGATTACGGTCCTTTTTGCCCCTTCATATTCTGTCTCGTCCTCTTTTACCATGTCTGGAAAAAAGTCAGTTTGATAGTTGTCGGTAAAGAAGATTTCAATGTGGCGTAATAAGTTTTCAGCTTTGATTTTTACAGGACCTTGAGGCGCAGCGCTAAGTCCATTTTCCTTAAGAACAGCAAGTTTCATTTGATTATTAGATACTTGCTCTATTAATCGTAAAGTCATAAACTTTCCGTCCAAAGACTTGTAGTATTCTTCTTCGTCAATCCAGTATTCTTTGTCGTCTCTTATTTGAGAAGAATTGAGGTCAATTCTGTCAACGATGCATTTGTATTGCAGCATCATTAGCGGTCGAGTACAATAAATATAAACGGTGTCGCCAATTTCAAATTTTGCAGTTCCTTGTCTCCAGTCTATTGAGCCATGATGTTCAAAAGAACTTGAATGGTCATACATTCTTGAATTCGCAGAAATTATCCAGTTCATTTAGATGTCTCGGAGGTAAATGTTACACAACGTTTTACAACTATGAAAATAGGGCTTTAATACCTGCGTCCTTTCGCCCGAAACCGAAAACTGCAAACCGTGATGAACTTGCGGCAAACACTTCGCGCCCTATTTGCATAGTTGGTGTTGGAGTAAGTTGGTTTCT